>UQVF01000004.1 GCA_900544365.1 uncultured Veillonella sp.
TTTATTTTTGTGTATAATGAAGTTGTAGATGAATTGGTTAACTGGTACCTAGTAAAACATCTTTTTTATTTCAACTTAAATGTCTAGTATTATTAATACTAGATAGAAAAATAAAATATACTATTAATTATTGCTGGGAGTGTGGTATAATAGACAAAAATAAAAAGGGTAATTTTTAGATTAAAATACCTAGTATGAGTAATACTAAAAATAATAAAGCTTATAATAATCAGGAGGATAATATGTCATTAAAAGGTAAACAAGAGTTGCAAGCGTGGGTTTCTAATATTATGGTTAATCCAATTAGCGGCGGTCAATTAAGAGGGTTTTTATCTATGGTTGCGTTAGTACTTCATGAGCATCCAGAATCTTTACGAGGACTGATTTTAGGAACACAAGACGATTTATATCGATTAGCAGAGCGTACTGCAATTGATAACCAAGTGGCCTATGTAAAAACAATGGAAAAGTTAGGAAAACTTTCAAAACAACCTAATACAAATACATATCTACTAGAGAGTGTTTTGTATGATGTAAAAACAACGCCAGAAAAATTGGGCGATGCAATGTATCGAGAGTTACTGCGTATTTTAGTAGAGTGTACACCGTTAGAAGTATTAGATGTTGCATTAAATGAAGAATGGATGCATAAGCTAGAAGCTGTTAGTACGACACCAACATATATTAATCAATTAATAGTAGAACTAGGTGATGTACAAGTAGGGCAAACAATTCTTGATCCAACAATGGGGGTAGCAGGTACATTATTAGCTGCTTATGAAAAAAATGAAATGACATTAGTAGGGCAAGATATAAATTTAGGAACAGTTGGATGTGCGTATATTAATCTATTTTTGCATGATGTAAAGTTGGAACACATCGTATTATATGAAGGTGAAATGTTTGGTGAACCACGTTTTCTTGCGGCGAATGCTACCTTTGATCGAGTATTGCAATTCCCCAATTTTGCTACAAAAATAAATACGGAATCTTTGAAAGAACAGGTTAGCAGATTTCCATTCGGGCCGATGGCACCGATGGCAGGTGAGTGGATGAATGTAAGTAGTGCATTGACAGCCCTTACACCTCATGATGGTAAAGCGGTCATTGCCGTATTTAATGGCGTATTATATAGAGGCGGTGCGGATGGGAAAATTCGTGAAAGTATTTTAAATTATGACTTAATTGAAACCGTGATAGGAGTACCTTCTGGAATATTACCAAATATTTCTGTACCATGGGCTATTGTGGTATGTAATAATCACAAACAGGATGTGATGAAAGGAAAGGTGCAGTTTATTCAAATTTCTGAAGATATGATAGAAACTGTATCACGCCGTACACGGGTATTAACGCAAGAAGGTATCCAGCGTATTGTAGAGATATATCAGAACAAAGAAGAGGTACCAGGAATTGCTACTACAGTGTCCATCTCTGATATAAAAGAAGGAAAATTATTGCCTTCAGATTATTTAGAAGAAGTAGAGGTAGAGTTTGATGGGCTTTCTATCTCAATCAATGCAGATGAGTTTGAGAAACGTGAAACTATCCCTTTGGACAAGGTAGTAAGTATCGGTCGTGGTCTTAATGTAACTGCTAAAAATGAAGATGCTAATGGCGAGTATGGTGTTCTACGCATTATGGATATCGAAGGCTATGGGACGATTAATTATGATAACTTGGTGAGGACAACCTCAGAAGCGGGCAAGGTAGATAATTATCGATTAGAGAAAGATGATTTAGTACTCAGTATTCGAGGCGGTACAAATAAAGTGGGTATTGTTGATCGTGATATGGATAAGTTATTGTTTAATGCTAACTTAGTTCGATTACGTGTAAAACGTCGTGAGTGTAATCCGAAATGGTTACAAATTTATTTAACTAGCTTAATCGGACAATGGTTACTGAAACGAATCTCTCGAGGTACAACAGTACAACAGATTACAGTGTCAGAACTGAAAGAGTTACCAATTCCTGTGCTATCCTTGGAAGAGCAAGAGCGTGATGTCGCTTGGTACGAACAGAAACTAAAAGAACTTGAGCAACTACGATTTACATTGCGACAACAAGAACAAGCGATGAAACGAGAACTAGTTGATAGCTTTGGATTTGGAGAAGGCTTTGTTATAGAAAAATAAAAGGGAATCATACATAGAAAAATTAATGAGATAATCATGTTTGCCTGGTTCATCTTTATATATAATACAGG
Source organism: uncultured Veillonella sp. (assembly GCA_900544365.1). Taxonomy (GTDB): domain Bacteria; phylum Bacillota; class Negativicutes; order Veillonellales; family Veillonellaceae; genus F0422. The sequence continues at coordinate 2,210 of UQVF01000004.1, forward strand.
GTTAATATGATAGAATGATAAGTAAAGATAAAACTTAAGGAGAATATTTATGGCAAAAAATAATGTTAATATAGGATTTGAAAAGCAAATTTGGGAGGCCGCATGTGTACTTTGGGGGCATATTCCACCGGCAGATTATCGTAAAGTAATTGTGGGACTTATTTTTCTACGCTATATTTCTAGTGCTTTTGATAGACGATATCAAGAATTATTATCAGAAGGATATGGAGATGAAAACGATAAAGATGCTTACTTGGAAGAAAATATCTTTTTCGTACCTGAAGCATCTCGGTGGACAACAATTTCCAAGTATGCACATACGCCAGAGATTGGTACTATCCTTGATGATGCTATGATTGCTATTGAAAAAGATAATCCGGTACTGAAAAACGTATTACCAAAAGTCTATGGGAATCCGGACTTAGATAAATCAGTTCTTAGCAATGTAGTCGATTTATTTACTAATGAAATACATATGGATGAAACAGAAGATACAAAAGATTTGTTAGGACGCACCTATGAATATTGTATTGAACAATTTGCTGAAGAAGAAGGGAAAAAAGGAGGGGAATTTTATACACCTTCTAGTATTGTTAAAACAATTGTAGAAATTTTAAGACCATTTGATAATTGTCGTGTCTATGATCCAGCAATGGGGAGTGGTGGCATGTTTGTGCAAAGTGCTAAGTTTGTGGAAGCTCATAGTGGGCGTAGAGGAACTTTATCTGTGTACGGTCAGGAGTCTAATTCAGATACTTGGAAAATGGCAAAAATGAATATGGCCATCCGTGGTATTGAAGCTAATTTTGGTGAAAGTCACGCAGATACATTTACTAACGATATTCATCCACAATTAAAAGCAGACTTTATTATGGCAAACCCACCGTTTAACTATAAAAACTGGGGAGCTGAAAAGCTGCAAGATGATGTACGATGGAAATATGGTGTGCCACCAGAAAAAAATGCTAACTATGCGTGGATTCAACACATGATTCATCACTTAGCACCAAATGGAAAAATCGGACTAGTATTAGCAAATGGTGCATTATCTTCCCAAACTTTAGGAGAAGGGGATATTAGAAAGAAAATTATTGAAGATGATTTAGTAGAAGGCATCATTGCTTTACCAGCAAAGTTATTTTACAGCGTAACCATACCGGTTACTTTGTGGTTTATTACAAAAAATAAAAAGCAAAAAGGGAAAACGCTTTTTATTGATGCTAGAAAAATGGGCTACATGGTAGATCGGAAGCATAGGGACCTTACAGAAGGAATTCAAGAAGATGGAAGCCTTGGCGATATTGATACTTTAGCTAAGACGTTCGAAGACTTTCAAAACGGAACCTTGGAGCCAACGCAAGGATTTTCTGCAATAGCAACCATTGAAGACATACAAGCACAAGATTATATTTTGACACCAGGGCGCTATGTAGGTCTCGAAGAAGGAGATGATGATGGAGAATCTTTTGAAGAGCTCATGGCTAAATTGACAGAGGAACTTGGAGAATTATTTGAAGAATCTCACAAACTGGAAGAAGAGATTAGAAAAAACTTGGGGGCGATTGGGTATGAAGTATAGGTTAGAAGAAATTGTAGATATAACGATGGGACAATCGCCTAAATCTGAGTATTATAATACGAAAAAAGAAGGATACCCTTTCCTGCAGGGAAATAGAACATTTGGTTTTAAGTATCCCACTTTTGATACATATACAACAGCTGTCACAAAGTTAGCGAAAGCTGGAGATGTAATAATGAGTGTAAGAGCTCCAGTTGGGGACCTAAATATTACTTATGTTGATATGTGCTTGGGTCGTGGAGTTTGTTCTTTAAGAATGAAGAATGGGAATCAAAGTTTCTTGTATTATATGATGAAATATTATAATTCCCATTTATTAAAAAAGGAAAGTGGGACAGTATTTGGATCTGTAAATAAGAATGATATTAGCAGGTTAGAAGTTGATATTCCAGAAGATTTAAATCATCAAAATAAGATTGCTCGTTATTTAGAAATGTTAGATGATAAAATTGAAGTGAATAATGCGATAAACAATAATTTAGAGCAACAAGCTATGGCAATATACAAACAATTCTTTGTTTGTGATATAAATCAAAAATGGAAACAAGGAATATTAAGTGATGTTGCCGACATTATAATGGGGCAATCTCCTAGCGGAACTAGCCTTAATACAGAAGGGGATGGCTCCCGCTTCTTTCAAGGAAGAAGTGACTTTTCCTTTAGGTTTCCTAATGTTAGACTTTTTACAACTGATCCCAAACGGATGGCGTCTACTAATGATATATTAATGAGTGTTCGAGCTCCTGTTGGAGATTTGAATGTTGCACATAAAGAATGTTGTATAGGTAGAGGGCTTGCAGCTATTCGGTCTAAATCAAATCATCAATCATTTATTTTCTATACATTACGTTTTCTTAAACGCAAATTAGACACCTTTAATAGTGAAGGAACTGTTTTTGGTTCTATTAATAAACAAGCCCTTAACAACCTTCCAATCTTAATTCCGCCAACTGAAAAGTTAGATGAATTTGAAGCATTAGTCTCTCTTATGGATTCAACTATTCGTAATAATTACAATGAAATACATTATTTAAATCAAATACGAGATACATTATTACCAGAACTTTTATCTGGGGAACTAGATGTTTCTAATATCGATATTTAAGCCACTAAATTATTGTTTATATTATTTAAATAAAATATTAAATCCTAGAAAGGAGGGAATATATGGTTTTGCAGAACAAACTTAATATTACTGATTCATTAGAACTTTCAAAAGTGGAAGAAAAAATTAGTAAAAAGAAGGCTTTAGAATTATTTGAAAATGAAATATTAGATGCATATACAGTAGGATCATTTAAGCAACTAGCTGCAATTCACGAATATTTATTTTCGGATATTTACGAATTTGCTGGAAAAATTAGAACGGTCAATATTGCAAAAGGTAATTTCAGGTTTGCGCCAGTCATGTATTTGGAAGCATCTCTTGAGAACATTGAAAAAATGCCACAATCTACATTTGACGAAATTGTAGAGAAATATGTTGAGATGAACATAGCACATCCTTTTAGAGAAGGGAATGGTAGAAGTACAAGAATCTGGTTGGACTTATTACTCAAAAAGGAACTGCACTTGGTAGTGGACTGGAGTCATGTGGACAAGGAAGATTATTTGCTGGCTATGGAGAGAAGTCCGATAAGAGATACTGAGATCAAGCACGTGTTAAAGCAAGCTTTAACAGATAAAGTAGCTGATAGAACAATATATATGAAAGGTATTGATCATAGTTATTATTATGAGGGATATACGTTATATAAAGTAGAAGAATTATAATATTAGATTCCTAGCAACGGGGGCAGGATATGTAAAAGAGCTACCGTTGCATATAGTTCTCTTCTTATAATAACAGGAGAAGAAAAATATGAAGGAAGAAATTGTAATTGATGTAATTCAGGCTATGTTACCGTATTTAAATAGTATACAAAGTAAACAGTTGCAGGGTGTACTAGAAAAGGTTTTACTAGCGTATGATATAACAATAATAAAAGAAAAAAGGATTGAGCAAGAGCCTGATTATATAGAACGATTCATTTCGGCTAAAAGAATTGAAGGCTGTTCTGAAAAATCATTAAAATATTATAAATCCACCATTACAGCGGTGATAGAATCTTTATCTAAAAGGGTTAGTCATATTTCTACTGAGGATATACGCAGTTATCTTACAGAGTATCATCACAAAAAAGGATCTAGTAAAGTAACAATAGATAATATACGCAGAATTTTATCTAGCTTTTTTACGTGGTTGGAGGATGAGGATTATATTATTAAAAGTCCCGTTAGAAGAATTCATAAAATAAAAACAGGAACTACGGTGAAAGAAACTTATACAGATGAGGAAATCGAAATTATGAGAGATTCCTGCAAAAGTTTAAGGGACTTAAGTATTATTGAATTATTGGCTTCTACAGGTATGCGTATAGGAGAACTGGTTTTATTAAATCGTCAAGATATCAATTTTGCTGAGCGTGAGTGTATTGTTTTGGGGAAAGGCAATAAAGAACGAGTTGTCTATTTTGATGCGCGTACAAAGATACATTTACAAAATTATCTTGCATCCAGAAAGGATGATAACCCTGCGTTGTTTGTTTCCCTGAAGAAACCTCAAACAAGGGTTACAATAAGTGGTATAGAAGAAAGGTTGCGTAAATTAGGAAGGCTATTAGGGATACAGAAAGTACATCCACATAAATTTCGTCGAACGTTAGCTACAATGGCAATCGATAAAGGTATGCCCATTGAACAGTTACAGCAGTTATTAGGGCATAAAAGAATTGATACCACATTGCAATATGCAATGGTTAAGCAGAGCAATGTAAAAATTGCACATAGAAAATATATAGGATAGGTGGAGATATATAGATGATTAAATGGAAAAAGTATAGAATTTGTGAGATAGGAACAGTTGTAGGGGGGGCAACACCTTCAACTAGAAATCTTGAAAATTATATTGATGGAGATATTGCTTGGATCACACCAAAAGATTTATCGTCGTTTAATAATAGATATATTGAGTATGGGGAGAGAAATATAACAGCAAAAGGGTTAAATAGTTGCTCAACACAAATTTTACCTAAAGGAACAGTTCTATTTTCTTCGAGAGCACCAATTGGATATATGGCTATTGCATCTAACGATGTTTGTACTAATCAAGGTTTTAAAAGCGTTATTCCGAATGATAATGTTGATTCATTATTTTTATATTACTTGCTGAAATATAATAAAATGAAGATTGAGGCATTAGCTGGAGGGACAACGTTTAAAGAGGTGTCTGGAAGTACCATGAAGAATGTAGAGGTATATATGCCAGATAATTTGAAAGAACAAAAGCGGATTGCAGATATTTTAGGGAGAATTGATGATAAGATTGAGTTAAATACAAAAATAAACAATAATTTAATTAGCCATTTAAACAATAATATTAGATATATCAAGCTTTCCAGACATTAATAATGGTAATAAGGAATCCCTAAGGTTAGACAGCAAGTTATTTTCTGCTTTATAATTTCTAATTTGAGCAAATATTGGTTGGATTAATAAATCAAATTTCTTGATTTCGGGCTCAGATGGTATTATGATAGGTATTTTTTTTAGGTTCGTTTGACTGATTTTAGGCTGAACAGCGCCTGTAACAAATGACTTAACATTAGTTAGCATAAAAAGTAAATATAGTGCTTCAACAGAATACCCGTTTTTCCCAGTAATAATATGAGCATGGTTATTAACCCAGAACTTTCCATCTACATATTGCACAATTGGGAAACCTTCTTCATTAATGACGGTGCCATCCTCAGCTAGTAGTAAATAGATACCATCAAAAAGGTAATTGTCTATATAATCCATGATAGAGGTTGCGCCGTAATATGGATAAACTTTCGCGAGCTTGGCTCGCATACGACTCGAAAGGGGAATTCTTTTAAAATCATGTAGCTCTATAATTTCTGAAACTGTGCCTTGATGCCAATCGTTAGGCATTGAACCATTAAAAGGCGCCATATCTATGAATCGATTCTTATATAAAACTAATAATTGTTGCTCTAAATTATTGTTTATCCAATCTATATTTTATTGTTACTTTGTAAATTGTTTGCATAAAAGTGTGATGCTCGTAAGGAGGGAGATATATGGTAGAGAGATTTAATGAATCAAATTATGAAAGTGGAATTGTAGAGCTATTTGTTGAGGAATTAGGCTATACTGCTGCGATTGGTTCTGAGTTACAACAAGAGATAACTAATCCGTTTTTAGAGGATGAAATAGAAAATTTATATTCTATTAACTTTGCTTTACCAAAGAAAGCCGTTTATAAGGCAATTCAAAAGATACGATTCTTAGAGAACGGAACGTTAGAGCAGCGGAATGCACTATTTACAGATTATTTACAAAATGGTGTGCCTGTATCTTATAGAGACCAAGGAAGCGGATATCATGAAGATCGTAATGTAATTGTAAAATTAATTGATTATGATAAGGTTGAGGCTAACTCTTTTTATATCGTGCAACAATTTAATATCAAGGAATATGAAGCACAAGGTGTAAAAGGGCATAAAAGGCCAGATATTGTTTTATTCATTAATGGTTTACCATTGGTTGTTATGGAATTAAAATCTCCATACAGAGAGTTACAAGACGAGGATGATCCATATAAACAAATTCGTAATGCCATCAAAGCTTTACCAACCTTTTTTTCGTATAATGCGATTTGTGTGATTAGTGACCAGTTAACCAATCGGGCGGGTACGATTACATCTTCCTTCGATCGTTTTATGGAATGGAAAAGTAAGGATGGCACACAAGAAGATATTCGAATTGCTGGATATAATACTTTTTTTGAAGGAATTTTTGAGAAAAGCCGGTTATTAGATATCATAAAAAACTTTATATGTTATGTAAATGAAAGTAGTAAGACATTTAAAATTATGGCGGCCTATCATCAATATTTTGCCGTTAATAAAGCGATTATTTCTACTAAAAAAGCAAGTGTTACAGATGGTAAAGGTGGAGTATTTTGGCATACACAAGGTAGTGGAAAGTCTCTATCTATGGTTTTCTATGCTCAGCTTTTGCAAAAAGCATTACAGAGTCCTACTATTGTAGTGATTACAGATCGGAATGATTTAGATGATCAACTCTTTGCTCAGTTTTCTAAATGTCGTGAGTTTTTACGACAAACACCAATTCAAGCTGAAAGTAGAGCACATTTGGTAGAACTTTTAGAAAATCGGAAAGTGAATGGCATCATTTTTACTACGATGCAAAAATTTGAAGAAGCGGATGGTCCACTTAATACGCGAAATAATATTATTGTGATAGCTGATGAAGCGCATCGCGGACAATATGGATTAGTAGAGAAAGTTGATGAACTAGGGAATATTAAACGCGGTATTGCTCGAATGATTAGAGATGCATTACCAAATGCTACCTATATAGGATTTACGGGGACGCCCATTTCTCAAGAAGACAGGAGTACACGAGAGGTATTTGGAGATTATATTGATATCTATGATATGACGCAAGCGGTTAAAGATGATGCTACTCGTCCAGTATATTATGAAAGTCGTGTTATCAAGCTTAACTTAGATCAAGATGTACTAAGTTTAATTGATGCAGAATATGATATTCTGGCTACCAAAGCTGAAGAACAAGCTGTAGAAAAAAGTAAGCATAAACTAAGTACGCTAGAGGCTGTTCTCGGACATGACAATACGATAGAATCGTTAGTTGAGGATATTATTAATCATTATGAACGTGAACGAGAGCAATTATTAACAGGAAAGGCTATGATTGTAGCGTATTCTAGACCAATTGCGATGAAAATTTACTATAAGATACTGGAAAAGAGACCGGATTGGCAAGAGAAAGTGGCTGTGGTCATGACTGGTAGCAATTCTGATCCTGAGGAATGGCAATCTATTATTGGTAACAAGGCGCACAAGGTTGAGCTAGCAAATAGCTTTAAAGATAATAGTTCGCCTCTAAAGATTGCGATTGTCGTTGATATGTGGCTAACAGGTTTTGATGTGCCATCACTTGCTACGATGTACATTTATAAACAAATGAAGGGTCATAACTTGATGCAGGCGATTGCTAGAGTTAATCGTGTATTTGAGGGTAAGTCTGGAGGCTTAATCGTTGATTACGTAGGAATTGCTAGAGCCCTTAAACAAGCTATGAATGACTATACAAAACGAGATCAGGATAATTATGGAAATATGGATATTGCTAAAACCGCATATCCTAAATTCCAGGAAAAGCTTTCTGTATGTCGTGACTTATTTCATGGGTTTGACTATAGTATCTTCTTTAATGGGTCAGCTAAAGAGAGGTCTTTTGTTATTACAGAAGGTTTAAACTTTATGCTAGATAATACAAGAGAAGAAACAAGTAATATTTATTTGCAAGAAGCTCTAGTATTACATAAATCATTATCTCTATGCTCTTCGTTAGCACGAGAAGAGGAGCGAATTGAGGCAGCATATTTTGAAGCGGTTCGTGTGTTGATTGAACGCTTTCGTGATAAAGGGGGTAATAAAATTCCTTTTGTAGAGATTAACAAGAGAATTAATGAGCTATTAAAGCATAGCATTCAGAGTCAGGGTGTGGTGGCTTTATTTACAGACCTTGAAGAAAAGGTATCTTTATTTGACCCAGAATTCTTAGCTGATGTAGCAGCTATGAATCAAAAGAACTTAGCTATTGAAATGTTAAAGCGATTAATAGGGGAACAAATTAGTATTCATAGACGTCAAAATTTTATCAAAGCTGAGAAGTTTAGTGAATTAATGAATGGATCTTTAAAACGTTATATTAATGGGCTAATTTCAAATGAAGAAGTTATTGCAGAGCTATTAGAATTAGCTAAGCAAATTGCTGAGGCAAAAAAGATGGGTGAAGAATTAGGGTTAACTGCAGATGAATTAGCCTTTTATGATGCGTTGACACAACCACAAGCGGTTAAAGATTTTTATACCCATAATGCTTTAATTAATATTACTAAAGAACTAGTTGATATGTTACGTAAAAATCGTACAGTGGATTGGCGATTGAGAGAAAGTGCACAGGCAAAAATGCGCCGAATGGTTAAAAAATTATTGCGTAACTACAAGTATCCACCGGATGAAACGGAAGGTGCATTGGAAGGTGTTATGCGACAATGTGAACTTTGGGCTGACAATACAGATTATGATCATCAAGAAAGTATTTTCTATCATGATTTTGCCAATACTGACGAGACTCAAGTTGCAGAAGGTAGTAATCTCAAGTGATAACAAGTTGATAATTATATATTGTTTGGTTATAGTAAGAATACCTAACCTAAGCACTAGGCTAGGTATTCTTTTATTAACAAAGGAAATGATAGTGTTAGTGTTGTCATCGTCAAAACAAATGAGTTTCTAACGACATCATGAATCATTTTCTAGTAGTACATTTTTACACACTGTGTTAGTATTAATCATAGAATAGGTATTGATTTTATGTGGCAATGTAGAAGAAGAATGGAGGGAATAGGATGACAGAGTTACATATGTATTTAGGATATTTGATGGCATGGACTATATACCAATTATGGTCTATTCACAGATGGATAAAATCGGAGTCAAAAGAGGAAAAAGCTGAGAATGCGGGGCATGCATTGGAGGAGGTTTTAAACTTTATTTCTCCTAAGGCAGTGGCTGGTTTGGCCATGAGTGGAATCATTTTTACAGGGGCTGCAGATGTGTTAGGAATTTTGTTAGTGAAAGGCTTCATGCGTGATCCTCACTGGTTAGATAATTTACTACTAGGTCTCGTTTGTGTAAGTATTATAGTGGGAATTCGTTCTGCCATTGTAGCGTATCGTATTGTCCTAAGTGCATCTAATTCTCGCCAACCAGACCTCTTTTTAGTGCGCCATGAACGATTATTTAAAAAGAGTCCTATGGACCTAGAGAGCATAGTAAATCGTACATTACATATCCTATATGCAGGATTTGCTATCTATACAATGGTCATTCTGTTACAATTATTACATATTTTATAAGATAACTACTCATCATATATGTATAGTATATTAGAAAAAATAAATAGAATTTGTTATAATTACATTGATTACATTGAATGTGAAGAGGTGCAGAAGAATGGAATATCCTGTACGTTAAATATAAGAAAGGCATATATGATGAAAGCAAAAAATAATACTTTTGTTTCACAACAAGAATCAGAAGCCATTGAAGTATTAAAAAGTTCTTATAATGAATTGATTTATCCATCTAAATCGTTTGGAGTTACGGCTATTAACTCTATTGAGGCTAAAGCAAAACTATGGGGCTTGGATCCAGTGCCGGCAAAAGAGGCGCGAGTGTTGGAGCTAGGTTGCTCCATGGGAGGCAATATTATAGGACAAGCCGTATATCATCCAAAGGCATCTTTTATAGGTGTAGATCTTAGCACATCTCAAATCGAAATTGGCAATGAAATTATTAAGTTTATGGAACTAGATAATATTACATTGTTAGAAAAAGATATCATGACCATTGATAAAAGTTTTGGTACTTTTGATTACATTATTGTGCATGGCATTTGGTCTTGGGTACCGGATGTGGTGAAAGATAAAATTTTAGAGATTTGTAATGTTAACCTTTCAGAACGAGGGGTTGCTTATGTATCTTATAATGTATATCCGGGATGGAATCGATTAAATCAAGTTCGAGAAATGATGAAATTTGCTACTCGATATGATGAAGATTTGGATTTATTATCACGTACAGAAAAAGCTGTAGTATTTGTGCGCCATATAACTGAACTTATTAAAAATTCTAAAGAAGTTGTTCCTAAACAAGGATGGAAAGTGGATTCATTTGATTCGGCGTTGGATCATAAATTGTATTATATCGCGCATGAATATCTGGAACCTATTAACGATCCTGTATATATAACGGAGTTCATTAATAGAGCGAAAGAACATCGATTGACCTACGTAGCAGATACAGATTTTCAATTATCGGCTATTACTTGGATGAAACCAGAGCGTGCAGAACTGATTAGAAATTTATCGGGTGGTGACTGGAATACAAAGGAACAAATTTTAGATTTCTATTATGATACGCAGTTCCGTCGTTCTCTGTTATGTCATGCATCACAAGCTCATAGACTGCGTCACCATGAAGAATTTTTACTCGCTTCTTTGGATAGTATTTTCTTTAGAGCTACGAATAAAGCAGATACCCTTATAGACTCTACAAACCCTGTAGAGCAATCTATTGTTAACTTATGTCGTGCAGGAAAAACCTTCTCCATAGAAGATTGTAAATCTGGAATAGAACAATTGAGGCTAGGTTTAGAATATCATGAGATAGATGTATATAGTATGATAATTCGATTCCTTTTATGTGGAATTATAGGGGCTACATCGGAAGCAAGAGAGTGTAATGCTTTTATAGAAGGAGTATCCACGGTATCTAAAGAACTGGCAAATTATGTTCAAACAGTGGTTGACCGTGGAGGAAAGGATTTTATCAACGTATCTGATTTGTATAATGATAGCATTGATGGTCTTAACTCTGGACATGTATTGATGATGAAATCATTAGAAACTCCAAAAACACGAGAAGAGTTATATACGATTGCAGATGATATTTTAGCAGTGAATGAAACTTTGCCATCTGGAGAACTAGTGCCTAAACAGGGTCGTACAGTAGTGGATGGTATATTACATGATCTGGGTGAACTTTGTTTCCTTAATAATGGATGATAAGATAGGTGCAGAGAGCGTAAGAAAAAAGCAATTTAGACATAAAAAAGGGAAATAGCGGAAGCTATTTCCCTTTTTTGGTATGGGCATATTGATTATTTTAAATTTTTTAGTAAGGCTAATAAGAATGTAGATACGGTTGTTAATGCCGGCAAGTGTAATCGTTCTTTTGGTGTATGTGCCCCTAGAATAGTTGGGCCAAAGCTAATCATTTGTGTATGTGGTAATTGAGCTTTTAAGAGACCACATTCAAGACCAGCATGAACGGCTGTTACATGTGGCTTAACACCGATAAGGTCTTCATAGATAGCAATAGCCTGTTCTTCTAATTGGCTGCCTCGTTCGTACTCCCAAGCAGGATAACGACCTTGTTCAGACGCGTTAAATCCATGGGTATTGGCTAATGTTATAATGCGATCTCGAAGATATGTTAGTTGACTCATAGTTAAGCTACGTACAGAAATCAATACATCTACTTGTGTACCATGATCTTCAACGATAGCAATATTATTACTTGTATCCACAAGACCTTCTAACTTTTTGCTCATACCGAACACACCATGTGGAGCTAAGTATAAGAATTGTAAAAGTGCTTGTGCTTGCGTATCTCCATAGATAGTAGAAGGAGGCTCACAAGGACTGAACGTCACCTCTAAATTTGGATCTTGTGGAGATAATTCGTGACGAATGATAGTAGTATTGGATTGGATATGGGCTTGTAATGCGGCTGCGTCGGAGTTTTGGCAAAGAATGATTGCTTCTGCAGAACGAGGAATTGCATTATGTTTAGATCCCCCTATAAAACGGCTGATAGAGATAGGGGTTTCCCGATGGGCTTCTAGTAATAGTCTTGCTAAAATAGTGATAGCATTACCCAATTGTTCTCCAATTTCAATACCAGAATGACCACCATGTAATCCCTCTACAGAAATATGGAAGGATGATAATCCATCAGGTGTTGGTATCGTCTCTGTTGGTAATGTAAGGTCTAAGCGACAGCCACCGGCACAAGCAACGATAAATTCATGTTCTTGTTCTGTATCAATATTGAGTAAATACTTGCCGTGTAGTTTTTCTCCTTTCACAGCCATAGCGCCATTCATACCTGTTTCTTCGTTCGTTGTGAATAAGCATTCCAATGGACCATGAGGGATAGATGTATCATCTAGAACAGCTAATGCCATTGCTACAGCAATCCCATTATCGGCCCCTAACGTAGTTTCATTGGCGTGTAACCACTCTCCATCCTCGATGAGTTCAATTGGATCCTTGGTAAAATTATGTGAAGATGTAGCAGATTTTTCAGCTACCATATCGATATGACCTTGTATGATAATAGGTGGATGACTTTCATAACCAGGAGTAGCATTCGCACGAATGATAACGTTTAGTTCTTCATCACGTTCTACTTCATAGCCTCTATCGTTTGCAAATTGTAGTAGAAAATCGCTAATGCCCTGTTCATTGCCAGATTCACGAGGAATTTGGCTGATTTCTCGGAACCAATGCAATACGTTGGATGTATAATTAGTATCTGTCATAATAGTACCTTTCTTAAGGATAAAATGTAATTATTAATATATTAACTATACTCCTTTCATCGTAGAGGGTCAATATATAAAAGGGAAGATAAAGGTATAGATATATAGGGGCTTTTCTGATGAAATAGGAGGAAAAAGAATGATATAATAGGAGTAATGATTTTCAAGGAGGTTTCTATATGAAAGATAAAAAGATTGTCATAATAGGGACAGGAGGCACAATTGCTGGCAAGGGTCAGGGTGCTAGTGCATTAACAGAATATACAGCAGGATCTATAGGTGTAGATGAACTCATACAAGCAGTGCCTGGATTAGAGGACTATGGTCCTTTTGAAAGTGTGCAATTTTCGAATATTGATAGTTCAGAAATGAGTCCCTACCGTTGGGTACGTTTGGCCGTACTCATTAATGAAGTAGCTAGCCGAGAAGATGTAGGGGGGATCGTAATTACTCATGGTACTGACACGATGGAAGAAACCGCCTATTTCTTGCAATTGACGGTAGGTACGGATATACCTGTTGTGATGACTGGGTCTATGCGCCCGGCTACGGCATTGAGTGCGGATGGACCAGTTAATTTGTTACAAGCCGTGCAAGTAGTTCGAAGTACAAGTGCCATAGGGCAAGGTGTACTGGTAGTCATGAATGGGTATATTGATAGTGCTCGAGATGTGGCAAAGCTACATACTACAGATGTGGCAACATTTGGAAATGCACAATGGGGACATATAGGATATGTACAAGATGGAAAAGCTTATTTCTACTACAGCCCGTGTCGATGTCATAGTAAGTACAGTGAGTTTGTTCTTCGGGAAGAAGTAGAATTGCCTTCAGTGGGAATTGTCAATCTCTATGGAGGGATGGATACAGAAATCATAAAAATGGTAGCTAGCTGCTCACAAGGATTGGTCATCGGTGGTTTTGGAAATGGTACATTGCCACAAGGTGTGCTTGATGTATTGCATACCATAGATGTACCGAAGGTACGCGCTTCACGAATTGGGAATGGCATTGTATCGAGCCAGTCATCGGATGCAAAAGAGGGACTTATCGTCAGCGATTCCTTATCACCTGTGAAAGCTAGAATACTATTAATGCTAGCTCTACAACAAAAACGGAGACGAGAAGAATTGAAAGCAATCTTTGAAACCTACTAAATGGTCACCTATTGTGCCAAGTAGTCTATGGTGGGCATCATTTAATTACATAAAAGAAGAGCACGGCATATTCCTTTGCAAAGGGTATTTCATATTGTTTGTTTAGGAACAGACCGTGCTCTTTTTATGTTTATAATAGTTAGTGTTTATAAGGTTAAGGTATTTCCATTTTCTATGGCTTTTTCAATGGCAGATCGGACAGCTTTTGCCAAAGTGTCTCCAAACTGGGAGAAAGTACCTACGTCTGAGAGGAGTTCTCCGTTAGGGTCTATAGTCATAATGACGCCATCTGTAGATGTCCCCGTAGCTGGAAGATCTGTGAGGATGCTATGTATGCCTAATGACTGAAGGGCTACAGTCTTTGCCTCTGTAATGGTGATGAGTGCTTTTGTTAAAGCTCCATCGGTGAGGGCACAATTGGTAAATACTAACAAATTAATAGTGCCAGCGCTGTGAAAGGATCCATCTTGTTCATAGTATGTATACCCATCGCCGGCTCGGTGTGCAGTTTGTTCTGTGCCGGCTGTGGCGATGACTTCTACGATAATGGAACCTTCTGCTTGGCAGACATATGCGTGGCGATTCATAGAGGCACTGGTTAAGAGAGCCGTACAGAAATGGATTGGCAAGTCTAAGTGTACACACTCTTTAGCTAAATAAGCAGAAGTAGAGCCACCGGGTAGTTCGTGTTCATTTTCAACGAAAAAAGTTAATTGTTGGTTACGCACAGCCATGACATGGTGTAAGCCTCCGTTAAATGGGCTAGTACTAATGGCGTAAAAAGGCATATCATAGGTAATAGTGATTGCCGAACTATGGATGTCTACATAACCGCCACTACGTAGTGTCGCAGGGGCATGATAGAGATTTTGAGGGGTATGCATGAAGCCTCCTATGGTGTCTATATGATAGTTAAATGAATGTATAATAGTGATTTACAATATTCATGAATGTTCTATGTGGCACTTTTAAGAGATATATATATCCATAGAGGGTATCCTTTATGGATATATGTTAGGGATCTACTAAAGGGGATAGATTTATGTATCTAAATTATCTAATAGGGCTGTGAAATGTTTCACGACTCTTTTTCGTATAGATGAAGGTTCTAGAACAGTAACCATAAGACTTAGGGAAAGCACCTTTTGATAGATATCTTCTTCGTCAAAAGGGTAGTAAGTAATGGTTAAGTTATAAGTGTGATCTTGCAATTCATCTTCATCATCTATGATAGTTTCTACTAAAGTAGTTTCTTTTGTGTAGTCTGCAAATAAATGATAGGCACGTTCTAGTGCATTCTTGTCATTTGTCACCCGTAGTTGTAAGGTTTGTGCTTGCTCCTTCAATAATTGCTCTAATACAGTATATCGATTTATAATCGGGGATTCTTCTTCCGCAGTCATAATTTGAATCTCTTTCACAGGAATATAACTATATTCTCGTTCATTGCATAAGCCGATGAGATAGTACTCTTCCGTATTAGCGTAGTAGCGCAAATGACAAGGTGTAATAACAGAGACTTGTCCATCTGCTGTTGTGATTGCAATCCTATGCGTGCCTTCAATAATCGTGCGGTATACCCTGTGAACGATGTCTAGGGTATGTGGATCCGTGAGAAATATGGTGCGTGTGGATGCAAAGTTTTCTTGTATTGTTTTAAAAGCATCGTAAAAGGGGTGCTCTTCTATGGCTTGATGTAGCTTATCCCGTATTTGTGCAGATAGGAAGGGAAATGTACGTTCATCATGGATACATAGATATAGGGCTAGAATTTCTCGGTCCGTCAGTATATAGGGGGTAGGTAAGTGGGGAATAAAGAGAGGTTCTACTGTATTAGGAGTCTCTCCAGGCATGAAAAATAACTCGATAATTTTTGCTGCCATTTCAGAGGCACTGCCATTATCCATAGAATGTTGATAATCTTGTAGTAACCAAGCAGTGATTTCTCTAGGATCTAATTGATTATACTCAACACCTAGGTCGTCACAATTGATTCGATCCATATAGATAAAGTGAAGCAGTTGGATGAGTCGTATGTAATAAAAGGTATAGGCCCCCACAGAGGTGTGTTCAGAGTTCATATATCGTTGAAGGAATGGATTAGGATTCATAATGAGATAAAATGCTCCTTACTCTAGTTAATGCAAGATCTTTTAGTTTTTGGATGTAGTCTATATTTGGCATATCTTCTGTAATTTCTTCCCCACTGGAAGTCACAAAATGGAGATAAGGTCCCAATTGATATAATAATGGTAATAAGGAGGTTGTTTCCATGTATATGACTTTTACAAGGAATGGGTATCTATTTGCACCGTCTTGTGGGATACACTCCATGGATATCCGTTGTGTACAGAATTGATGTAGTGTACGCTGTAATTGGTTCCAATCTTTAGCAGGGCAAGTATGAAATGCTATGTAGACAATATGAGGAGTACGAGTTTTACTCTGTTTTCGAGAAAGAGGTGTAACAGGTGACGTAGTAATGCTTTGCACAGAATCTAATGACATTGGTGACATAGGACGGTTATGCTTGCTTGTACCATATATGTACTCTCTAGAATCATAGAGAGACTCTTCTAATTGATCGATGTAGTTGAGAGTTTTTGTAGTAGCTAGTTTTGATGTGTGTTTTGGATTACCCCGATTAATTGATGTAATCGTACACCATGTATTCATACTAGCTAAGACGGCTAATCGTTTATCATCTAACAATGTTTTGAAAGGAGGAATTTGGCGCACTAGGATAGGAGAGGGTTGCTCAGGAGATCTCTCTAGGGGCATATCGCTTAATATATCTTCTGGAGCAGTGCCCTCTTCTAATGTAATTAACCCCAATTTGAACTGTAAATAATGAGCATAGGAAGAGATGGGGGAAATGTATTTTTGGAAGTCCAAAGCGTAGCGTAGTTCTTTTTGTTCATCCTCTGTGAGATTTGATGAAATGATCGGATTAGGTGTTAGGATATAGCCGTTTTCTAATGTAGGATGAGAGGCTAATAGACCTAATGCATATAATGTGGAGGAGGCACTATCAAACAGCTGTGTAGTATTAATTTTGGATTCCGTTGTTTCATCTTGGGTGATTAAAATTTCTTCGTTAATAGCGTTTAAGTATCGTTTTAAATTACCTTCTTCTAAGACATCATCATCTTTTACGGTAAAACGGTCATCTTTTGCATAATAGTGTAGAGGATGTTGTAATCCATTTTGATAGACTTCAGAACTAGACTCATCATGGCATACATCCTTAGTGGCGATTAAATGATATAAGTATAGACTGCGTCGAATGTCCGTAGGCAGCATTTTGCGCACGGTATGAGCAAAGGCTAACGGATTTAGATTATAAGGAGAATAACTAAGACCAGGTAATGTTAATAACTTGGCGCGACCGTAGGAAAACTCATAGAGGGATTGGGGTGATAAGGCATCCATAAAAAAGTGAGCTTGTTTTGTCTTTTCTTGATAGGACGTACCTTTAAAAGGATGGAAATCTTTGTCGGCACTTTTGTAGACTCCACCTTTGGCGATTAAGTCTAAAAAACTATAAAAACGGGACTCTGTTTCATCGCTGGTGGCAAAAAAGTTTGTGTTTGCAGCCATAAAGGCTCCTTTCTATAGGGGCATACAACTTGGTTATGCATGATATAGCATGCTTTTATCTATAGTTATAGTATCATAAAAGAAGAGGGGGAGCACATTATTTTTAATCATACTTTGAAATTCTACCTATCTATAGAATTAATTATCGGGACTTTTGTAAAAGGAGGTAACCAAGTTTGAGTATAATGTGTTCATGAGGTACGACGAAAGGAGATGAGACAATGGAATTAGAAGTGTATGTAGAGTGGTAATATAGGGCGTTGTTAAAGGTATAAAAAGGTGGTGATATGATGAGTTTATATTTGTTGTTAGTACTATAATAATAAACATGTAACAGTGTGAAATGTGTGTTAGAAAAGGAGAAATAGTATGTTAGAAATACAATATGTATGTGAACCCTGGTTTGTGCAAGATGAAGAAGGATATTGGGTTGAATTGTTAGATGATGAATATTGGGGAGGTATGGTAGGGGCATAAGCATAAGATAATTAACTATCGGGACTTTTGTAAAAGGAGGTAACCTAGTTCAAGTATAATGTGTTCATGAGGTATGACGAAAGGAGATGAGACAATGGAATTAGAAGTATATATAGAATGGTAAGTGTAATAGAAGTGTAATGTATGTAGGAAAATAAGAAAGGAGTTAATACTATGGATTTTGAAATAGATGTATATATAGAATGGTAAGAATAGGTGAATGAGGTTTAGGGATGTAGATAAAGGTGGTGATAGAATGAGTTTGTATGTATTATTGCTGTAATTGTGTGTAGAATATATTATAAAGTATGGAAAAAGGAGGATATTATGTATATAGACGTATTTGCTTCGGCAGAAATATATGATCCATATCAATAATTAAGGTGTGTAAAAAGTAGGAGATAGTATGATGATGTATAGACGGAAACGAAAGTGTAGATAGCTCATTACCGTAATGGCGGTAATGAGCTTTTTTTTGTATAATGAAGGTAGAAGGTCAAGGAGGAGTGCACGATGAAAGAAAGTCATTTTTTTGCTCTTTTAGGGCGTATGAAATATATTCAACGTTGGAGCTTGATGCGCAATACAGAAGTAGAAAACTTACAAGGTCATAGTTTAGAAACTGCTATGATTGCACACCAATTAGGTGTACTTCGAAATATCTATTTTGATGGTAACATAGATGTGAATCGATTAGCTGTACTGGCCATGTATCATGATGTGAGTGAAGTATTCACAGGAGATATGCCAACGCCGGTGAAATATTTTAACCCGAAGCTACGAGCTCTTTACGGGGAAGTGGAACAATTGGCCAATGAAACTTTATGGCGTACATTACCAGAATCGGTGCAACCAGCCTATGAGGAAGCTTTAGTATCTGTGCCAGAGGAATACGAAGTACTACTAAAAGCCGCCGATACCTTGTCAGCATTTATGAAATGCGTCACAGAAAAAGCAGCTGGTAATAATGAGTTCAATGCGGCTTATGATACGATTTACGAACGATTAGTACAGATGCAATTACCAGAGGTAGATTTATTTTTGAAAGTGTATGTGCCTAGCTTGACGAAGTCTTTAGATGAAATGAATGTATCCTTTGCAAAACGATAGATAGTTTTATAGATTGATATATTGACGTTGTTGCATGCTTTCACGTATACTAATACTATATGGATAATAACTAAGAAGAGGAAAAATCTTTTGAACGCATCACAGAGAGCATTGGGTTGGTGGAACAATGTATGTAGTAGGAAGAGGGTAGCCTCGGAGTTGGCATGGTGAACTAGAGTAAGTATGCCCGCTGATCAGCGTTAACGATAATGAGTGATTGCTACGGCAATAATCTAGGTGGTACCGCGGAAGTATAGACCCTTTCGTCCTAATGGACGAGGGGTCTTTTTTGTATATATGGGAGGGATATTTACCGCTTTACTGTACAAAACAGTAGTAATCTGGTGATACATCCAATACATAGGAGGACATATGAAGGAATATAAAAATTTAACAACTTACAATCCGAAAGAGATTGAACAACAATGGTACACATATTGGGAAGAGAAAGGGTACTTTCACGAGGAAGTAGATACGAATAAAGAGCCTTTCAGTATTGTGTTACCGCCACCGAATGTAACTGGTCAATTGCACATGGGTCATGCCCTTGATAACACATTGCAAGACATTTTGATTCGTACGAAACGTATGCAAGGCTACAATGTGTTGTGGATGCCTGGTACAGACCATGCAGGGATTGCAACGCAAGTAAAAGTAGAAGAAAATATCATGAAAACGGAAGGGAAATCTCGTCATGATTTAGGTCGTGAAGAGTTCCTAAAACGCGTATGGGAATGGAAACAAGAATATGGTAACACCATCGTAAAACAAATCCGTAGTTTAGGTGCTTCTTGTGACTGGACGAGAGAGCGTTTTACCTTAGATGAAGGTTACCATGAGGCGGTATTAAAAGTATTCGTAGAGTTATACGAAAAAGGTTTAATCTATCGTGGAGAACGCATCACTAACTGGTGCCCTAATTGTTTGACAGCCTTATCCGATATTGAAGTAGAACACGAAGATGAAAATGGTCATTTATGGCACATCAAATATCCTGTTATCGGCGAAGAAGATACATTCTTAACCGTAGCTACCACACGTCCTGAAACGATGTTTGGTGACGTAGCCGTAGCGGTGAACCCTAACGATGAACGCTATGCGCACTTAGTAGGTAAAGAATTGTTGCTTCCATTTGTGAACCGTCATATCCCAATCATTGCCGATGAATATGTTGATCAATCGTTCGGTACTGGTTGCGTAAAAATTACACCAGCTCATGACCCTAATGACTTTGAAATGGGACAACGCCATAACTTGGAAAGTATTGTGGTGATGAATCCAGATGGCACCATGAATGCAGGGGCAGGTCACTTTGTGAATATGCCACGTGAATTGGCTCGTAAACAAGTAGTAGCTGAATTAGAAGCACAAGGTTTATTAGAAAAAGTAGAAGACCATGGTCATAGCGTAGGTCATTGTTCTCGCTGTAATACAACGGTAGAACCTATGGTGTCGAAACAATGGTTCGTGTCTATGGAACCATTGGCAAAACCTGCGTTAGAAGTGGTGCGTGACAAATCTATTGAATTTGTACCAGAACGTTTTACTAAAACATATACCAACTGGTTAGAGTCTATTCGTGATTGGTGTATTTCTCGTCAATTATGGTGGGGTCATCGTATCCCAGCTTGGTACTGCCAAGAGTGTGGGGAAACGATCGTAACTACAGAAACATTGACAGAATGTCCACATTGCCATGGCAAGGTAGAACAAGATCCAGACGTATTAGATACTTGGTTCAGCTCTGCCTTATGGCCATTTGCTACAATGGGTTGGCCTGAGAATACTGAGGAAGTGAAACATTGGTACCCAACTAGTGTCATGGTAACAGGATACGATATCATCTTCTTCTGGGTAGCTCGTATGATTTTCATGGGCTTAGAATTTAAAGAAGAAATTCCTTTTAAACACGTATTTATTCATGGTTTAGTACGTGATAGCCAAGGTCGTAAAATGAGTAAATCCTTGGGCAATGGTATCAATCCATTAGAAGTCATCGAAGAATATGGTGCCGATGCGTTGCGTTTTACTTTGGTAACTGGCAATACACCGGGCAACGATATGCGTTTCTACATGGAACGTGTGGAAGCAAACCGTAACTTTGCCAACAAAATTTGGAATGCCTCTAAATTTGTATTGATGAACTTAGAAGGCTTTGATGAAAATTTCGTGCCAAGTGCAGACGATTACACATTGGCAGATAAATGGATTCTAGAAGAATACAATAAAACGGTTACTAATATTACGAATAACCTTGATAAATTTGAATTAGGAGAAGCGGCAAGCGCTGTGTATGATTTCATTTGGAATACCTATTGCGACTGGTACATTGAATTGGCAAAACCTCGTTTATACAACAAAGAAGGTGGCCGTGACCGTCAAACAGTACAATACTTATTGGTATCTATCCTTCGTCATATGCTGGAATTATTACATCCATTCATGCCATTCGTGACAGAACATATTTGGCAACACTTGCCTCATGAAGGGGAGAGCATCATGGTCGCTCCATGGCCGAGTACATTATCCATGGAAGGTTTCAGCTCTGCAGCGGCTCATATGAATGTAATGATGGACGGCATCAAAGGTATCCGTAACATGCGTGCAGAAATGAATGTACCAATGGGTAAACGCTCTGAAGTTATCTTAGTGCCGGCGACAGAAGAGTTGAAAGGTATCTTAGAAACGCATGGTGATTATTTCCATACATTAGGTTGGGCTGAAAAAGTGACGGTACTTTCACCAGAAGCACCAAAACCAGAAAATGCCACCGTAACAGTGGTGAACGGGTTAGAAGTGTACTTGTTGTTGAAAGATTTAATTGATGCTGATAAAGAAAAAGAGCGTATTGCCAAAGAACAAGCTATAGTAGTGAAAGAAATCGCTCGTTTAGAAGGCAAATTGAACAACCAAGGATTCTTAGCAAAAGCCCCTGAAGCGGTAGTAGCGAAAGAAAAAGAAAAATTGGAAGAGTACAAACAAAAACAACAAGCTTTGAACGAACGTGAAGAGTTCTTAAAAACATTAGCATAAGGAGATCCATCATGAATTATACGGAAGCGATTGCCTACCTAGAAGAGGTAGCCTCCTTTGGGATTCATCCAGGATTAGAACGGATTACGGCCTTATTAGAAGAGCTAGGAAATCCACAAAATACATATAAAACTATCCATGTAACGGGGACGAACGGGAAAGGATCCGTTTCCACCTATATTACCTATGGATTGTATATGAGCGGACTTCGTGTGGGGACATTTACGTCTCCGCACCTCCAATCCTATACGGAGCGCATGCGTGTAAACACAGCGGACATTACAGAAGAGGCCTTTGCTGATTTGATTGAACGTGTGAGCCATGCTGTGGAAGCTGTTATGGACCGTGGCGTAGAAGCACCCACACAATTTGAAATCTTAACAGCCGCAGCATTCTTGTTCTTCAAAGAACAAGGCGTAGACTACGCTGTTATCGAAGTGGGTTTAGGTGGATTACTAGATTCTACGAATGTAATCACTCCAGAAGTGGCAGTGATTACAAACGTGACCATTGACCATCAAGCGTACTGTGGAGATACTGTAGAGGAGATTGCCCGCCATAAAGCAGGAATTATCAAACAAGGTGTGCCTCTTGTAACGGCAGCCCAAGGAGGTGCCCTTGATGTGATTAAAGAAACGGCAAAATCCTTAGGCGTGAAATACCATGTATTCAACGAAGATTTTACCATCGATAGTCGTAGTGCGATGGCGATGGGCCAGATGATTACCATAAAAGACAAAGCAGGTCATAAAGACATGCTCTTCACATCTATGCATGGTATCCATCAAGCCTTGAACTTAGCTTGTGCAGCGCGGGTATTGCAAATCTTGAAAGACAAAGAACCAGCTGTGAGTGAGGAAACATATCGTGAAGGACTAGCTCGTGCTACATGGCCGGGTCGCTTTGAAACGTTTAAAGTCCATGGGCGAACCATCATTTTAGATGGAGCCCATAATGCAAGCGGGGCAGAAGCTTTTTCTATGACCTTTAATGAACGGTATCCAGAACAAGCGAAAACAGTGGTGCTATCGATTTTAGAAGATAAAGATATATCTACTATGGTCAGCTATTTAGTAGGGCAAAAGGACCGTGTGATTACGGTGCCAGCGCCAACGCCACGAGGTACTGATCCAGTGCAATTGGCGAAACAAATGCCAGTTCAAGCAGATCCTATGGAGACCATCCAAGCAGGCTTAGACTATGCTATGAAAACAACTAAGGAAGGCGATATCATCGCTGTAGTAGGATCCTTATACATTCTTGGTGACGTGCAACAATGGCTTGCCCAAGAAATGGGGCACTAATGGATGCCCTACGTAGACTATCTGTGGACCAATGGATAGTCTATCTACTATACGGAGCAACGGTGTGTATTCCTTTGTTACCAATAGGAGGCAATGTTCTCATCCTTGTGGCGGGATTACTAGCATTACTATTCGATAGGCAACGATTTTCTGGAACTTTACATTGGTTACAATGGGCAGTCCTGGCGTTTATTCTCTGGACAGGCATTTCCATTGTTAATTCTATGAATGTCCCATGGTCGGCTATGAGTTGGTTCTACCACATAGGGATGTATGGCAGTATCTATTGGCTAATGACATACTATATAGACAATGAAATGCGGCAGAAAACATTTTTGTCATTATTTTGTATCACAGGAGTTCTTGTGTGCATAGGTGCGGGGTATCAGTATTTTTACATGACTCCAGAGCATATCCATGAATGGGTGGATAATGTCCATTTCCCAGGACTCATGCGGCGCATGTATGGAACGTTACAAAATCCTAATTTGTTAGGAGAATACTTACTTTTTACCATTTCCATTGGTGGATTAGGTGCTATGCAAGTATTGAAAGCAAAAGACTGGAAACGTTCTGCTATGATGGCGCTCTTTATGGCAGTTATGTTATTGTGCTTAGTTCTTACCTATTCCCGTGGCATGTGGCTTAGCTTGGCGGTAGCTGTTTTTGTAGCCGGCATCTGTGTAGATCGTAGGCTATTATATACGTTATTGGTGGTTCCCTTGGTGCTATTCTTTTACCATGGGGAAGTATCCGGTCGATTGTGGTCTCTCTTTAGTGGGCAAGATACATCGGTTATGCTTCGGTGGGCATTGTGGGATAGTACTATGTACATGATAGAAGATTTTCCTATCTTTGGGATTGGTTGGGATGCGTTTTGGATGACCTATCCAGACTATAACTATTTTATCCAAGATCCAACGGTGATTATCTATCATGCCCATAATTTATATTTACAAGTGGCAGCAGAAACGGGCCCTGTTTCTCTATGCTTATTTTTGGCAATTTTGCTAGGTCATAGCAGAAATGTACAAAAGCAAAAGCGCCTTGCTCTTCCCTTACGCTATGGTATGACGTT
Organism: uncultured Veillonella sp.; assembly: GCA_900544365.1. GTDB lineage: Bacteria > Bacillota > Negativicutes > Veillonellales > Veillonellaceae > F0422. The sequence goes on from UQVF01000004.1 coordinate 26,816, forward strand.
ACTAGCTGTAGTTGTATTGGTAAGTGGTCTTTTTGATCATACTTTGTATAGCCAACAGGTGAGTTTAGTGTTATGGCAACTTCTAGGGTTTGCTATGAGCATAATACGAAATACAACGGAATAAATTGAAATACAACGGAATAAATTGAAATACAACGGAATAAATTGAAATACAAGTATAGAGACGGTGGCATACTGTCTCTATGTTTTTATATATCGTGATAGTATGTAGTAATCTATGTTAAGAATATATAGAAGGGCTGATATAGACAGAACAATATAAGTGGTTATGTGATACGAAAGCTGCTAGTTTGATTAGAAACTAATAATGATATATAGCACAGTTAATATATAGGAGTTTCGGAATTGTGTATGTAAAATAACAAAATGGAATAAAAGCAAATAACTATTAGTTATGAATAATATAACGCACAGAAATGCATAAACATAAATAGAGAGTATGAGTAAGAAGTAAAATATCGAAAAAAGTTGTACTACACCAATATTTATAGATATAGGTAGATAAAGGGTATAACAAAAAGTTATACTCGCGTTGATTTTTTCGGTTCTGTATGCTTATTATGCATATATTTACATATATGGTTGACAATAACAAGAAAAATGAGTAGTATTTATGAGAATTAACAAATATCACACTTTGAGTAGAGATTTAATTGATTATTTCTCTGGACAGTTTTATAAATAAGAAAATTCTTTCATGATAGAAATAAAGGAATTGAATTCACTGTGTGATTGTTATATAGCTGAATATAGTCATTCAAACTAAAGGAGATGGTAGTATGATCGACATTTTAGATCGCGTGCAAGGTGCAGCGTTGCAAGCAAAAATTACTACAGCAGAAGAAGCGGCTAAATTGATTAATCCAGGAGACCATGTAGGTATCAGTGGTTTTACCCCATCTGGTTACCCTAAAGCAGTGCCATTGGCATTAGCAAAACGCATGGAAACTGAACCGTTCCAAATTGATCTTTGGACTGGCGCTTCCGTTGGTGATGAAGCAGATGGCGCATTAACTCGTGTGAACGGTATTCGTCGTCGTTTTCCATATCAAACTAACAATGATACTCGTAAAGCATTAAATAGCCAAAAAATGCGTTATATTGATATGCATCTTAGTCATATGGCGCAACAAATTCGCTATGGATTCTTTGGTGACACAGACGTGGCTATCATTGAAGCAGTTTGTGTACGTGAAGATGGTGGCATCGTGCCAAGTACTTCTGTAGGGAACTCCCCAACATTCGTAAGCCAAGCGAAAAAAGTGATAGTAGAAGTCAATGTATCCCAGCCAATGTCTTTGGTAGGTATGCATGATATTTATGAACCAAAAGATCCTCCATATCGTGAGCCATTCCCGATCAATAAAGCCGGAGACAGAATTGGTACTGAATATATTCCGTGTGACCCTGCAAAAATCGTAGCTATCGTTCCATGTGATGTACCAGATACAACTCGTCCACTAGCACCAATCGATGATGATGCAAAAGCGATGAGCCAACATTTGATTAACTTCTTCCAAGAAGAGGTAAAAGCAGGACGTCTACCTGAAAACTTATTACCATTACAATCTGGTGTAGGTTCTGTAGCAAATGCTGTTGTGTCCGGCTTGGCTGAAGGTCCTTTCACAAACTTATCCATTTTCACAGAAGTTATTCAAGATGGTATGTTGGACTTAATTGATGCAGGTAAAGTAACAGATTGCTCTGGTACAGCATTGTCCCCATCTCCGGATGGATTGAAACGCTTCTATGATAATATTGATAAATACAGCAAGCACATTCTTTTGCGCCCGCAAGAGATTTCCAATAACCCTGGCTTAGCTCGTAGACTTGGTGTTATCACTATGAATACAGCTATCGAATTCGATATCTTCGGTAATGTAAACTCTACTCATATCATGGGTAGCAAAATGATGAATGGTATCGGTGGTTCCGGGGACTTTACTCGAAATGGTTATATCTCCATTTTCTGTACGAACTCTGTAGCAAAAGGCGGAGACATCAGCTCCATCGTTCCTTTTGTATCTCATATTGATCATACAGAACATGATGTACAAGTATTCTGTACAGAACAAGGTATTGCCGATGTTCGTGGTTTGGCTCCAATTGAAAGAGCATACAAAATCATTGAAAACTGTGCTCACCCAGACTACAAACAAGAATTATTAGATTACCTCGAAAGAGCTATTGAAAAGACAAATGGCGCCCATACACCTATCTTATTAGATGAAGCTCTTTCTTGGCATAAACGCTTCACTGAAACAGGAAGCATGAAAAAACAAGGTTAATTTTTTAGGAGGATGATGACATGGCTAATGACAACTTAAAAGCCAAACTTGCTGAATATGATGCAGCGTACGCTAAAAACTGTGAGAAAGTACCTGCTCGTCAAAACTTACCAGAACAACCGGTGTACACTCCGCTTGATTTAGAAGGTTTTGATTATGAGCGTGATCTTGGATTCCCAGGATTCTATCCATACACTCGTGGTGTGCAACCTACTATGTACCGTGGCCGTTTCTGGACAATGCGTATGTATGCTGGTTTCGCAACTGCTGAAGAGTCCAACAAACGTTACCGTTACTTAATTGAATCCGGTGCAACAGGTCTTTCTTGCGCATTCGACTTACCAACACAAATCGGTTATGACTCTGACGACGCTATGGCTGAAGGCGAAGTTGGTAAAGTAGGTGTTGCGATTGACTCTCTAAAAGATATGGAAATCTTGTTCCAAGGTATCGACTTAGGTAAAGTTTCCACTTCTATGACAATCAATGCTCCTGCATCTGTACTTCTTGCTATGTACATTGCAGTTGCTGAAAAACAAGGTGTACCTTCCACTGAACTTCGCGGTACAATTCAAAATGATATTTTGAAAGAGTACGCCGCTCGCGGAACTTACATCTTCCCTCCAAAACCATCCATGCGCTTGATCACTAATATTTTCGAATATTGCTCTCAATATGTGCCAAAATGGAATACTATCTCCATCTCCGGTTACCATATTCGTGAAGCTGGTTCCACTGCTGCGCAAGAAATCGCTTTCACAATTGCTGATGGTATTGCATACATCGAAGCAGCTCTTAAAGCTGGCTTAGAAGTTGACGATTTCGCAGGACGTTTATCCTTCTTCTGGAACGCACACAACAACGTATTAGAAGAAGTTGCGAAATTCCGTGCATCCCGTCGTTTATGGGCACATATCTTGAAAGAACGTTTTGGTGCTAAAAAACCTAAATCCATGATGTTACGTGTACATACTCAAACAGCTGGTTCCATGTTGACTGCACAACAAGTTGACAACAACATCGTTCGTGTTGCTCTTCAAACTGCTGCGGCTGTAATGGGTGGTACTCAATCCTTACATACTAACTCTCGTGACGAAGCATTGGCTCTTCCAACTGAAGCATCTGTACAAATCGCTCTTCGTACTCAACAAATCGTTGCTTACGAATCCGGTTTAGCTGACGTAGTTGACCCATTGGGCGGTTCCTACTATGTAGAAGCTATGACGAATGCTATCTATGAAGAAGCTAAAGCATACATCCAAAAAATCGATGAAATGGGTGGTGCTGTTGAAGCTATCGAAAAAGGTTACATCCAAAAAGAAATCCAAGAGTCTGCTTATAAATGGCAAATGGAAGTGGAATCTGGCCTTCGTACAATCGTAGGTGTTAACAAATTCCAAGTAGAGGAAAAACCAGTTGAAGGTCTTCTTCGTATCGATGCTTCTGTAGGTATCAACCAATCCAAAAAAACGCAACAAGTTCGTGCAGAACGTGATCAAGCAGCAGTTGATGCAGCGTTAGCAGCATTAAAAGCTGGTGCAGAAGATGAATCTGTAAACTTGATGCCATTAATCTTGGCTGCCGTTAAAACATATGCTACATTAGGCGAAATTTGTAACGTATTGCGCGGCGTATTCGGTGAATACCAAGCTCATTCCACACTATAATTAATCGATCCTAATTGGAGGTATAATATCATGGCAGAAAAACGTATCAGAGTAATCGTAGCAAAACCAGGTCTTGATGGTCATGACCGTGGTGCAAAAGTAGTAGCACGCGCACTTCGCGATGCTGGTTTCGAAGTTATCTACACAGGTCTTCGTCAAACTCCAGAACAAATCGTTGAAGCAGCTCTTTCTGAAGACGTTAACGTAGTTGCGTTATCTCTTCTTTCTGGAGCACACAACACATTGTTCCCTAAAATCGTTGAAATGTTGAAAGAAAAAGGCATGGGCGATGTATTAGTAGTTGGTGGTGGCGTTATTCCTGACGCTGATATCCCTGGCTTAAAAGAAGCTGGCGTATCCGCAGTGTTCACACCAGGCACTCCAACAGCTGATGTTATTGAGTTCATCAAAGCTAACGTAAAATAATATACTTGGGCTAGGCTCGGGCAAGAATGTTCGAGCCTAGACGTATATATAATTGGGACGGTGACAATATGGATTTAATTAAAGAACTACTAGAAGGTTCTCGTCTTGCCTTGGCTCGGTCCATCACGGCTGTAGAAAATGAATACGATAATGCTATCGATATCATGAAAGCCATCTATCCACGTACTGGTAAGGCTCGTATCTTGGGTATCACAGGTGCTCCAGGAGCGGGTAAAAGTACATTGACAGATAAGGTTGTTAAGCATTATTTAGAACAAGGTAAGAGAATCGGCATCGTTGCTGTTGACCCAACCAGTCCATTTTCAGGTGGTGCCATCTTAGGTGATCGTATTCGAATGAATGATTTAACATTGAATGAAAACGTTTTTATTCGAAGTATGGGTACTCGTGGCAGCCTAGGTGGATTATCTAAAAAAACAGCAGATGTTGTTAAATTAATGGATGCATTTGGCATGGACCTTGTTATCATTGAAACAGTTGGTGTAGGACAATCAGAAGTAGATATTGTTAAAAATGCAGATACTACCTTGGTTGTGTTAGTGCCAGGTTTAGGTGATGACATCCAAGCAATCAAAGCGGGCATCTTGGAAATTGGCGATGTGTTCGCTATCAATAAAGCTGACCGTGACGGCTGTGATAAGCTTAATGTTGAAATAGAAATGATGCTAGACTTAGATTCTCGTGAACTTGATTGGAGACCACCAATTAAGAGAACTATCGCTAGTAAAGATGAAGGTGTTGATGAATTAGTGGAAGCTCTAGACGAACACTTTGAATATCTTGAAGATAGTGGAGAATTAGCTGCTCGCCGTGCAGAACGCACACATGACGAGTTAGTGGCTATGATCAATGAACAAATTATGCGCTATGTTCATGAACATGTTATTGAAAGTGACGCGTTCAAACAAGATGTAGCAACAGTCAATAACAGAACGAATGACCCTTATAGTGTTGTTAACTCGGTATTAGAAAAGTCCTTAAAAAGATAAGGAAAAGAATGAAAAAAATCTAATATCGTGGTATCATATAAGTAATCGAAAGGTGATGTATATCACTTTCGAGTTGCAGCTCATTTGAAAGGAGAGTTATTATGGCATTCAAAGTATTACAAGTAGATCATATCGGTATCGGTGTATCTGACTTAGCAGCAACAAAAGAATTTTATAAAAACGCACTTGGTATGGAGCATCTTCCAGAAGACGAAGTAGTTGAAGAACAAAAAGTAAAAGTAAGCTTCTTCCCTTGCGGTGATGCTGAGCTTGAGTTCTTAGAATCTACAACTCCAGATGGTCCTATCGGTCGTTTTATCGAAAAAAATGGTGGCCGTAATGGTATCCAACACGTAGCGCTTCGCGTTGATGACATCAAAGCAGCAATTGCTGATTTAAAAGCTAAAGGTGTTCAATTAATCGACGAAGAACCTCGCTATGGTGCTGGTGGATCTGCAATTGCATTCCTTCATCCAAAAGCTACTGGCGGCGTTTTATTAGAACTTTGCCAACGCATGAAATAATCAACTGTATCCGTAATAATCCTATGGAGGTGTAAAATGGCAACAGTTCAGGAAAAGATTGAATTATTGCACAAAAAACTGTCCACAGTAAAACAAGGTGGCGGTGAAAAACGCGTAGAAAAACAACACGCTAGTGGCAAATATACAGCTCGCGAGCGTATTGAAAAACTATTTGACGACAATAGTTTCGTGGAATTAGATCAATTTGTTAAACATCGTTGTGTTAACTTTGGTCAAGAGAAAAAAGAATTACCAGGTGAAGGCGTAGTAACTGGTTATGGTACTATCGACGGACGTTTGGTGTTTGCTTTTGCTCAAGACTTTACAGTAGAAGGTGGTTCCTTAGGGGAAATGCATGCTGCTAAAATAGTTAAAACACAGCGTATGGCAATGAAAATGGGTGCTCCTATTATCGGCATTAATGACTCCGGTGGAGCTCGTATTCAAGAAGCAGTAGACGCATTAGCTGGCTACGGTAAAATCTTCTTTGAAAACACTAATGCTTCTGGCGTTATCCCACAAATCTCTGTAATCATGGGACCATGTGCAGGTGGTGCGGTATACTCTCCAGCATTAACTGACTTCATTTACATGGTTAAACATACATCTCAAATGTTCATCACTGGACCAGCAGTTATTAAATCTGTAACAGCAGAAGAAGTAACAGCGGAAGATCTTGGCGGTGCAATGGCTCATAACAGTGTATCTGGGGTGGCTCATTTTGCGACAGAAAACGAAGATGATTGCTTAGCACAAATTCGTTATTTGTTGAGTTTCCTACCAAGCAACAATATGGAAGATACTCCATTAGTTGATACTGGTGATGACCCATCTCGTGAAGATGAAGGTTTAAATACTTTACTTCCAGATAATCCAAATATGCCTTATGACATGTTTGATGTAATTCGTGCTACAGTAGATAATGGTGAATACTATGAAGTACAACCACACTATGCACAAAATATTATTACATGTTTCGCACGTTTTGCTGGACAAAGCGTAGGTATCATTGCTAACCAACCACGCGTAATGGCAGGGTGCTTAGATATCAATGCATCCGATAAATCTTCCCGCTTTATCCGATTCTGCGATGCTTTCAATATCCCTGTTGTAAACTTTGTTGACGTACCGGGCTTCCTACCGGGCACAAACCAAGAATGGGGTGGCATTATTCGTCATGGTGCGAAAATGTTATATGCTTACTCTGAAGCAACAGTGCCTAAAATTACTGTTATCACTCGTAAAGCATATGGTGGATCTTACCTTGCAATGTGTTCCCAAGATTTGGGTGCAGACCAAGTGTATGCATGGCCTACATCTGAAATCGCTGTAATGGGACCTGCTGGTGCAGCAAATATCATTTTCAAACGCGATGAAGATAAAGATGAAAAAACAGCTAAATATGTAGAAGAATTCGCAACTCCATACAAAGCTGCTGAACGTGGATTCGTTGACGTAGTAATTGAACCTAAACATACTCGTCCTGCTATCATCAATGCATTAGCAATGTTGGCAAGTAAACGCGAAACCCGTGCTCCGAAAAAACACGGTAATATCCCTCTATAAGATATTGGTTAGAGGCATACTACACACTTTGCTTCTTGCATGATTCTATTATCATGGTTCTCTATTAATGAGGTGAAAGTATGACAGATAATCCGTGGCTAATTATGGCCATCAATATGACGATTGTATTCGCCGTTCTAATTTTATTAGGCGTGCTTATGCATATTATCTATCTAGTAGATCCTACAAAAAAAAAGTCAACTAAGGCTGAGGTAGCAGAGGTATCATCAGCCACAGCTCCTAGTGCAGGACCTTCTTCTAATCATGAAGAAGTAGTCGCAGCCATTGTGGCAGCAGTATGTGCTATGGGATATTCCAAATCACAAATTGCTTCCGTAAGACCGATTGTGAGCACAGGTTGGAAATTGGACGGTAGACTGCTAGGTAGAAATGTAACCAGATAGTTTGGAGGAGAACTTAATGAATAAGACTACCAACGCACAAGCTGCTAACAAAGAGACAGAAGTAGTAGCGGCTATTGTCAGTGCTATCGTTGCTATGGGCTATTCGCAAAATCAAATTGCGTCCATTCGCCCAGTAGTGTCTAATTCTTGGCGACTTGCTAGTCGTTTACAGGCCCTATAAGCTAATCTAAGCTTATGTAAAAGTTTCATTACAAATAGGTAATTCAGGAGGAAGTTATAATGAAAAAGTTCAATGTTACAGTAAACGGTACAGTTTATGAAGTAGAAGTAAATGAAGTTGGAGGCGCAGCTCCAGTTGCAGCACCTAAAGCAGCAGCCCCAGCTCCCAAAACGGCCCCCGCTAGCTGCTACCAGCTCCAGCAGCTTCCGCAGCTCCAGTGCCAGCAGGTGCAGAAACAGTAAAATGCCCAATGCCTGGTAAAATCTTATCTGTAGCAGTTACAGCTGGTCAAGCAGTTAAAAAAGGCGATCTTCTTTGCATCTTAGAAGCTATGAAAATGCAAAATGAAATCTATGCTCCACATGATGCAACAGTAGCTGAAGTTCGTGTAGCAGCTAACCAAACTGTAGCAACTGGTGAAGCTTTAGTTGTTTTAGGATAATATCAACTTTATACTGCTTAAACTAAACCCTTCTATTACAAAAGGAGGAACTCCATATGGACGCTTTTCTTGTTGCACTCAACTCTGTTTGGGTGGATAGTGGTTTTATTAGTTTCACAATGGGTCATGCTATTATGATCCTAGTAGGAATTATCTTATTGTATTTAGCTTTTGCGAAAGGCTTTGAACCTCTATTATTGAGTCCAATCGCATTTGGATGTATTTTGGCGAATATTCCTAATAATGGTTTCCATGAAGGTGTTATGAACTTAATTGGACTAGGGATTAAATATGAAATATTTCCTCCCCTTATCTTCCTAGGGGTAGGGGCGATGACGGACTTTGGTCCACTCATTGCAAACCCTAAAACATTATTATTAGGCGCAGCAGCTCAAATCGGCGTGTTCGTTGCTCTTGGTGGAGCGATGATGGTCGGATTTACTGCTGAACAAGCAGCAGCTATCGGTATTATCGGTGGTGCTGATGGCCCGACATCCATTTACTTAGCTTCAAAATTAGCGCCTGAGTTATTAGGTGCTATCGCAGTAGCGGCATATTCCTATATGTCTCTCGTTCCATTGATTCAACCTCCGGTTATGAAGTTATTTACAACTCAAAAAGACCGTGAAATTGTAATGGAACAGTTGCGTGAAGTGACACGTTTTGAAAAGGTTGTTTTCCCAGTTGTAGCTACCATTGCTATTTCTCTGTTATTGCCACCAATCACTTCTTTATTAGGCATGTTAATGCTTGGTAACTTATTCCGTGAATCTGGTGTAACAGCACGTTTAGCAGATACTTCTGAGAACGCCTTAATTAACACAGTAACAATTTTCTTAGCTACTGGTACTGGTCTTACTATGACAGCAGAGAGTTTCTTGAACTTAGAAACTATTAAAATTATCGTATTAGGCTTAATTGCCTTTATCGGTGGCACCGCTGGTGGTGTTATCTTCGGTAAATTAATGTGCTGGGCAGATGGTGGTAAAACAAATCCATTGATCGGCTCTGCAGGTGTATCTGCAGTACCAATGGCAGCCCGAGTATCCCAAGTGGTCGGCTCGCAAGCAAACCCAGCGAACTTCCTATTGATGCATGCGATGGGACCAAATGTGGCAGGTGTAATCGGTACTGCAGTAGCAGCCGGTACAATGCTTGCCATGTTGAAGTAACTTGTATATACCCCTAGGCATGGCTTGGCCTTGCCTAGGTGTATTACAATCATATACAGTATTTTACTGTAGCAGCGCTATACAAACACGTAAACTTTTTATTCACTTTTCTTCTTTATGAGGTGACGCCTATGATAGTATCAGACGAAATGAAGTTTTTCTTGTGTATTTGTATTGCGCTTTTTATTTTTTTTATCACTGCCCTTCTCATTGGAGAGGAACGAAAATCTAAATGGTTTCAAAAAAGAAAACGATATAGTTTTTTTCTTCGTCGTGGCTTACTTGGAGAATGGCTACACTTTGGTTACCCTTGTACTAAAGAAGGGTATGGGGTGACAGTGATGATGTTTATTCTTATTGGCCTTTCTTCCTATATTATATGCACTTGTTTTTAATGTGCTTGTGGCCAATCTGAAATTCGCCCTTCAGGGAGGAGTTGATTCTTATGGATCCAGCTGTACTAACCTTAATTGTTTTAGGTATAATGGCGTTATTATTCGTAACAGAAATTATTCCACTCGCAATTACCTCTATCGGTGGTGCTATGGCACTTGGTTTATTAGGTGTAATTCCAATGAAACAAGTGTTTAGTGGTTTATCTGATAGTACAGTAGTGTTATTTGCAGGTATGTTTATCATTGGTGCTGCTTTATTCCACACAGGTTTAGCACAAAAAATTGGTATTTCTGTCGTAAATAAAGCAGGCAAAAGCGAAAATGCTCTTATGATTGCTTTAATGCTTGTAACAGCAGGTATGTCTTCTGTGCTTTCTAATACAGGTACGGCAGCAGCTTTGCTACCAGTGGTAATTGGTATTTGTGCATCTGCTAAAATTCCAGCATCTCGTCAATTGATGCCTATGGCATTTGCTGCAGGGATTGGTGGTATTATTACATTAGTAGGTACACCTCCTAACATCATTATTAATGGTGCTTTAGGCCAAGCAAAACTACCTCAATTCGGTTTCTTTGAATTTGCATGGATCGGTATTCCTTTGACGATTGCTTTCATGATTTATATGGTAACAATTGGTAAACATTTCTTGCCTAAACATGATGGTAATGCTGATGCTGAAGTAGAACAAGAAGTGGATGCTAGTGATATTTCTAATGACCCTAAGAAAATGTGGTACTCTGGTATTATATTATTAGGTGTTGTTGTATTTATGGCATTATCTGATCCATTGAAAGATATTGGTATTAATGTACCTCTTCATTTAGCCGCTATTGTAGGTGCAATTCTAGCAGTACTTGCAGGTTGTTTAAAAGAAAAACAGGCATATCAATCGATTGATTGGGTAACTATTTTCTTATTTGCAGGTATGATGCCGGTTGCATCGGCTATGAATGACTCTGGAGCGGGTAAGTTAATTGCTAATGCAGTAGTAGGTATTATGGGAGAGAATCCTAGTCCTTATTTTGCAACAGCTATATTATTCTTACTATCTTGTACATTGACACAATTTATGTCTAATACAGCGTCTTGTGCATTATTAGCTCCAATTGGTATTTCTATTGCTCAGGCAATGGGAGCAAGCCCTCATGCGGTCTTAATGGCAATTGGTGTGGCTGCATCTTGTGCATTTGCAACGCCGGTAGGTACACCACCTAATACTATCGTATTAACACCTGGTAACTATAAATTTATGGATTATGTGAAAGCTGGTACACCATTAATCGTGGTATGTTTTATCGTGAGTCTTATCATTATTCCAATGGTATGGCCTTTCAATATGCCTTAATGTAAGCTATGTTACCTAGGTATAACATCAAATTAAATAAGTAACGACTGAGGACTGACATAGAATTGTGTTCTATCAATTCTGTAGTCAGTCCTTTTAGAATCTTTTATAGTATTGTTAGACATAGTTAATTAAATTATTGAATTCAGTAGAGCATTTGATTTTGTTTGGGTGTATAATAGAGTAATATATGTAGTATGCTATAGTAGTCTATTAGGAAATGATTGCATATACTTTTATAGCGTGGTACATTAGTAATACAATTAACAACCTAGATAGTTTAAGAGTTATTTTAATAGCTCAGTATATAGCAGTCTACTCTAGAGTTTATTTACTAAAATAAGAAGGTGAATGTGTGAGACCTACCTATGTAGAAATTGATACAGCACAAATACGAAGTAATTTACGGAAAATTAAAGATTGTTTGCCGGAGTGGTGCACGAGTACAGCCGTGGTGAAAGCAAATGCCTATGGACATGGTAGTGTCATGGTAGGACGTATTGCCGTAGAAGAGGGCTATGAGTCCTTAGCAGTAGCCTTCCCAGAAGAGGCAATTCCTTTGCGAGAAGCAGGTATAACGGTACCTATTTATCTATTAGGATTAACGTTACCCCAATCGTTTGATTTAGTGATAGAAGGGCATTCTAGACCTGCTATTTGTGAATCCACAGATTTAGAAGCTTTGAATGAGTGTGCTCGCCGACATGAAACGATTGTAGAGTGTGCTATTGCTGTAGATACAGGTATGCATCGTATCGGTAGCAAGCCAGAGGATGTATTGGCATTTTTAGAAAAAGTGGAATCTTATGAATATTTACGAGTTGACGGATTTTTCTCTCACTTAGCAAATGGAGATGCAGCAGATCAGAGCCATGCTAATTCTCAGGTAGAAAAGTTTAGACATGTTGTGGAAATGATTCGTGCCCATCGGGATGAAGCATATCGCTTTTCGTTAGCTAATAGTGCTGGCTTATTAGCGGTAAGAGATAGTCTATTTAATGATGCTCGGCCAGGCATTATTCAATATGGTATTATGCCATCTATGGATGTACCTAATCGATTAGGCTTAAAACCTGCTTTAAGTTTATATAGTAAGGTAGTACATGTACAACATTTACCGATAGGCGTATCGATCGGTTATGGCAGCACATATACGACAATGGGGGAGGAAACGATTGCTACTATACCTGTAGGCTATGCTGATGGATATCCTAGGGCGTTGTCAAATAAAGGATCCGTGCTGATTCATGGTACTCGTTGTCCTATTGTAGGGCGTATCTGTATGGATCAGTTTATGGTGAAAGTACCCAATCATATAACAGTAGCTCCAGGAGATGCGGTTGTACTATTAGGACAGCAAGGGCAAGAGAGTATTACTGCACTTGAGCTAGCCTATTTGGTAGGTACCATTCCCTATGAAATATTCTGTAACTTTTCAGAGCGAGTACCAAGACATTATATATAGAGGGTATGGTTACATGAAAAAATATGATTAGTACAGGCCCCAATATATACGGTAAAATTTATATTAGAAAACAACAATAAAGGAAAGTTGATGTGTTTCAATCAACTTTCCTCTTTTATTGGAATTATTTTGTTATTTACTTACTTGTTTTCATAAATAGGAGAACTGAACAAAGATCGTGCAGCATTTTCAATGTATAAGGCTGTGCTAGATTGGTTCATTGTATATAGATGAATGCCAGATGTACCTTCTGTTACAAGGTCAACGATTTGATTCAAAGCATAGGCAAGGCCTGCATCACGAAGGGCAATTGGATCATGCTCATATTTGTCTAAGATAGCTTTAAATTTACGAGGAATAGCAGTAGCATTGCTTGTTAATAAACGCAAGGCTTGGTTGCGGTTGATGATAGGCATAATACCGGCTAAAATTGGCACATCGATGCCAGCTAGGGCACATTTTTCTTTGAAATCATAGAATACGTTATTATCCAAGAAGAATTGTGTTACTAATAACTCACAACCTGCATCGACTTTTTCTTTCAAAAAACGAATGTCTTGCAATTGATTCGGTGAGTCAGGATGTACCTCTGGGTAACAGGCGCCAGAGATTTGGAAATGAGGAGCATATTCTTTGACAAAATGAACGAGTTCAGAAGCATATTTGAATTCTCCTACTGGCGGTAGGTCTTCTAAAATATCACCTCGAAGGGCTAGTAATTTGTGGATTCCTAATTGGTCTAGCTGATCGATAACAGAGCGAACTTGTTCCTTTGATAAATAAATAGCTGGCAAATGGGCTTTTGTGGGAATATGTAATGTATTTTGTACATAGTTAGATAATTTAATAGTTGTTTCTTCAATATTGCGTTGTTTATTACTGCATGTAACAGAAATGAACTCAGGTTTTAAACTTTTTAGTTCATCTAAGACAGTGATGATTTTTTCATCTCCTACTTGTGTATTAGGAGGGAATATTTCATAAGATAAGGTAGGTCTTTTTTGTTGTATAGTTTCGCTCATAGCTGGTTCCTTTCTACTAATCAAACATGGTCTTATGATACCAATTTTTCTCTATATAGACAAATTCTTAATATATATATGGGGTCATAGAAAATAACTATATATCATGGAAACCATATGAAAATTCAAGCTCTGTATATTGAAAGTTTACTGAGAAATAGATATGATAAATGTATTCGAAATGATTGCTGTTACAAAGGGGTTATAGCAGGACTTTCAGAAGAGGAGAAATCAGAGGGGTATGGTTTCCTATGGATATAGAGTTGTACAAGAAAGGAGATAGTGATGAGTCAATTATTAGAGGAAATTGAATCCTTACGAGGACCGATGAAAATATTGAATGATTTTTTCTTCGATCATCCAGAATTAGGGAATGAGGAATTTTTAGCGCATGGTAAATTAACAGACTTACTAGAAAGCGAAGGCTTTATTGTAGACCGAGAAGTAAGTGGCTTACAAACAGCATTTCGTGCGGTGTACCATGTGCAAGGAGGAGGGCCAAAAATTGGGCTTCTCTGCGAATATGATGCTTTAGAAGGCTTGGGTCATGCGTGTGGTCATAACCTACAAGGCCCTTCCATCTGTGCTGCAGCGATTGGCTTGCGTCGTACCTTGCAAGTGCCAGCCACATTGGTGGTGTATGGGACGCCAGCAGAAGAGACTGCATCAGGTAAGTTAGTGATGGCTAAAGAGGGAGTGTTTGATGACTTAGATGTAGCATTTATGATGCACGGCAGTGATTCTACAACAGTAGATGGTAAGTCCTTGGCGCTTAACTTGGTGAATATTAAATTCCATGGTAAATCTGCTCATGCAGCTATTGCTCCAGAGAAGGGAATCAGTGCTCTTGATGCGGTATTGATGTTCTTTAATGGTATGGAATATCTTAGAGAACACGTGCCTACAGAAGTACGTATGCATGGGATTATCACAGATGGTGGTAAGGCGGCGAATATCGTGCCAGATTATGCGTGTACACAATGGTATATTCGTTCCTCTAGTCGCATTCGCTTAGATGAAGTGGTGGAGCGCGTGAAACAAGTGGCGCAAGGTGCTGCCTTGCAAGTGGGAGCTACTATGGAATGGGACGAAGTGAAAGCCTATGATAATAAGGTGAATGTACAAAGTCTGAATGATTTACTTTTAAGAAATGCAGAGAAGATAGGGGCTCCTGATATTTCTGAACCGAGAAAAGTAACTGGCTCTACTGACTTTTCCAGTGTTACTTTCCGAGTGCCAGGGGCTTGCTTACGAGTTAAGTTTGTAGATAGAGGTGTCACTAGCCATTCTCAAGCGTGGTTGGATAATGGTAAAACTCAATTAGCAGAAGACGCGATTATGTATGGGGCTAAGGGGATTGCTTTAACCGTAGAAGAAATTCTTACCACACCGGGATTATTAGAGCAGATTCAAGAAGACTTTCGACAGTCTAAAGAAAATTATTAATTAGCCTATGTAAATGGGTAAAGGAGAAGTAGTTATGAATTTATTGTTGTGTGCTATCGTAATTATAGGCGTAGGTACATTGGTAATTAAAAAGTTTAAAGCGCAAACAGTACTGCTATTAGGCGGTTTAATTATGATGCTAGGTGCTTATTTTCTAGGCTATGCTACAGAATTTGTGGAGGCAAAAAAAGGAACTGGAATGATGTTTTTTGATGCCTTTGAGTGGATTAATAATACTACTGCAAAGGATGCAGCAGGACTAGGTTTAATGATTATGACATGTACAGGCTTTGCTAAATATATGGATCATATCGGTGCCAGCTCTCGTTTGGTCACAACTGCAATAAAACCATTACAAGCGATGAAAGCCCCTTATTTGGTATTATCTTTAACATTCTTGCTGAATATGTTTATGTCTTTGGTAATTCCAAGTGCTTCTGGCCTTGCTATGTTGATGATGGTCACAATCTTCCCGATTTTAGTCCGCTTAGGTGTGAGCCCAGTTGGGGCAGCGGCAGCGGTCGCTACGGGTCACTTATTGGATATTGGACCAGCATCTGCCACAAGCTTGTTGGTGTCTAAAACTGTAGGCATAGGGGTAGAAGAATATTTTGTAGGCTATCAATTGAAAGTATACATTATCTGTGGTATTGTGACAGCTATTGCCCATTATATTTGGCAACAATATATGGACAAAAAATCTGGACATATTCCTTCCGAAGTTGTACATACAGAACCGCAAGAAGAAGTGGCAGTAGGTCCTATTGCTTACTTGGTATTGCCATTCTTACCGCTTGTATTTATGCTAGGATTCAGTAAATATGGTATTGCAGGCATTAAGATGAATGTGAATTTAGCAATGTTTTTGAGTTTGTTTATATCCATGATATTTGAAATGATTCGTTTACGTGATTTCCGAAAAGTAGCTGCGTCCATTCAGACATTTTTCAAAGGAATGGGAGATCAGTTCACAAATACAGTCACTTTAATTGTAGCAGGGGAAACATTTGCTTTCGGTTTGACATCCCTAGGAATTGTGAATGAGTTTGTGACATTTATAAAAACTTTCGCAATCCAAGCTGATATGGTGGGCGTTATTGTGTCTGGGATTATCTTAGTATTGAGCATTGTTATGGGATCTGGTGTAGCTTCTATGTTTGCATTCTCGCCATTAGTGCCAAATTTCGCTAAAGAATTAGGTGGGAATGCGATTACAATGCTATTAGGTATGCAAAATGCAGCCTCTGTAGGTCGTTTGCTAAGCCCAATTAGTGCGGTTATGATTGCCGTAGCAGGGGTGGCAAATATTTCAAGTTTTGATTTAGTAAAACGAACTGCAGTGCCAGTATTAATTACGTTTATTACCTCTACCATTTGTATTTTAATTTTCCATTAATGGGTGAAAAGACGATGATATAGTAATTTGATTTAATTCCTAAGGATTTGATAGAAATTAAATGTTGACGATGCGTGGTCTTTTATGTATTATAAATGTACAAGACTCATACTCCGCTGGAGTTTGACATGTGGAATCGTTAACAACATGAAGTACCTAACGTGTAAGTATTCATATCTTACTCGTTAGGTTTTTCATTCCTATGGAAGTAATGGCGAATCGATGAACTTCATGATAGATATAGAAAAGGCAAATACAGATGAGAATACAACAATTACAATATTTAGAAAAAATTGCAGAAAAAGGATCTATTAATGAAGCGGCTAAGGAATTATATTTATCTCAACCTAGCTTATCCAATGCCGTAAAAGAATTAGAGCACGAAATGGGTGTCCAGCTATTATTGCGTACTAAATCAGGGGTAACATTAACCCATGATGGTCGAGAGTTTATGATTTACGCTCGACAAGTGTTAGATCAAATTCAATTATTAGAAGAACGTTATAAATCTAATACAAAGAGAAAAGAACATTTCTTTATATCTGCTCAACATTATGCCTTTGTAGTACATGCTTTTGTAGAGCTTATAAAAAGTGTAGATACTGACGAGTATCAATTTGGATTACGTGAAACAGAGACGCAAAATATTTTTGAAGATTTGGCGACTTTCAAAAGTGAATTAGGTATTTTGTATTTAAATAATTTTAATCGCCAAGTGATGGAGAAGTTATTCAAAGAATATAAGCTTACTTTTTATCCATTGTTTGAAGCGGAGCCACATGTATTTTTGTGCCGTGAACATCCATTGGCGAAGCAAGAGAAAATTACACTAGAAGAATTAGAAGATTTTCCATACTTAAGTTATGATCAAGGGGAGGATAATTCTTTCTACTTCTCAGAGGAAATCTTGAGCACTTTGGACAGAAAAATGACGATCAAAGTATCTGATAGGGCTACGATTTTTAACTTAATGGTTGGTTTGAATGGATATACGATTAGTTCCGGCATTTTGAGTCGTGAGTTAAATGATGATAAGATTATAGCTATCCCACTAGATGTGGAAGATACGATGACTATGGGATATTTAATGCCCCATATGCTTGAGCCAAGTCCCATTGCGAAAAAATATTTGAAACTATTGAAAGAACATATTCGCAACTATGGTTTTGAAGTCATGGAGTGGAAAAAGAAATAACTTTTGCAATAGAATATAAAGGATAGAACAGAGGTATGCTACAGTAAGCATACCTCTGTTTCTTATTGCGAATAAATATAAATTATGCAATGTATAACCGTAAGTGATAAATTAATAAGGTATTATGAGATATACGCTAAGTATTGTGTTGGTAAGGTTGTAAAATGCAATATAAGTATCTTGTGATAACTAAAAATTATGTCAACGTGAAATCTTCTTATAGCCTATAATTATCGTTCTATTCTTTCAAAAAACAGTTTATAATCAAGGTATAACTTTATATTTGCCTTACTGGTGCCGCGAGGCTTAATAGGGAAGATTGGTGAAAAGCCAACACGGTCCCGCCGCTGTAAAGGGGAGTGAAACTTCATGTAACGTCACTGGGAAACTGGGAAGGCGAAGCGTAGCGAAGATCCTGAGTCAGAAGAACTGCCGTAAGAAGCATGTCGTTAGATCCGCGAGAGACGGGTAGAGATGGTTTTGCGCTAAGTGCATACGCTAAATCATAACCTACCGTTTTCCATCGAAAACGGTTTTTCTTTTATGAATGGTAGTTATATCTTTCAGTAAAAGACTAGGTAGGGTGATGAGTTATAGGGTTGGGTAGGGTATACCCAGTTTCTAATTGTTTATTTTTATGTTTATGAGAGCTGCAACTGTATTACATAAGATATTAGAATCTCTATGATGAGGAAAATCTCACTAGAAAAGTGGTTTGAGTAAGGGAACGTATGCCTATGTGGTCAGAGAAAGGAAGCTAGACTATGGGACAAGACAAGCATCATGAACCACAAGTTCAGGAAGAACAGTTTGAGCTACCAGATGTATCGTTTGATGAGTTTTCTATCCCTACCTACGAGGAGTGGAAAACGACGGTAGAAGGTATCTTAAAAGGGAAAGATTTCCAAAAAAGTATGTATACAAAAACATACGAAGGAATTACTTTACAACCAATGTATTGGTTGAGCGACCAAGAAGGATTGACTCAAAACTTGACATATCCTGGTCGTGATAGCAATTTACGGGGTGCGAAAGCGAGTGGATATATCCATACACCTTGGACAATTGCACAACGTTGTGACGGAAAAACAATTGCTGACATGCATGACATGTTACAATTTGAACTAGATAAAGGTAGCACAGCTATCAGTTTCACACTGGATAGTGCTACACGGAAAGGACAAGATGCTACAAAAGCGGATGCTAAGGATGTGGCTGATGTGGGTGTATCCTTGTCCACTGTAGAAGAAGTGGAAGCTTTATTAAAAGGCATGGACTTAACTACAAAAGAATTAGATGTTCGTACAGGTGCTAGTAGCGTATGCTGGGCGGCTGCTTTACATGCACTTTGCGAATCCCGAGGGGTGGATGTGAAATCCTTGTCCGGTATGATTGGGGCAGATCCAATTGGTACTTTGGCACAAGACGGTCATTTACCACGCCCTATGGATGAATATTTTGATGATATGGCACATACCATTGCTTGGGCATCTGCACATGCACCACAATTGCGTACAGTGTTGGTAGACACAGATGTATACCATAATGGCGGTGGCAATGACGTACAAGAATTAGGCTTTGCTATGTCTACAGCTGTCACATATTTGCGTGAAATGGAACGCCGTGGTATTGATGTGAATACATTTGCGAAACAAATTCGTTTCCATGTCAGCGTAGGTGCTAATTTCTTCATGGAAATTGCGAAACTACGTGCCATTAAAATGGTGTGGGCTCAAATTATTGAACATTGTGGCGGTGATGAAGAAGCGAAGAAAATTAACTTGTTCGTAAGTACATCTCACTTTACACAAACTGTATTTGATCCATATGTAAACTTATTACGTGCTGGTTCTCAATCCTTCTCCGCAGTAGTAGGTGGTATGGATGGTATGTTTGTACGACCTCTTGATGGCTGTATTCGTCCAAGTGATGAATTCTCTCGCCGTATTGCCCGTAATATTCAAATCATGGAGCAACAAGAGTTCAACTTCATTCAACCAGTTGACCCTGCCGGTGGTAGCTGGTACTTAGAACCATTGACACAAGAATTGACTGAAAAATCTTGGGCATTGTTCCAAGAATTAGAAGGTAAAGGTGGCATCTTAGAAACATTAGTATCTGGTGAAACGCAAGAAGCGGTGGATGCTATTTTACAAAGCCGCTTTAAAAATTTGGCAACTCGTAAAGATCGTGCCGTTGGTAGTAACATGTATCCAAATATGACGGAAGAATTGTTAGAAGTGCCAGCTGTGGACTTTGACAGTTTACGTCAAGTTCGTGTACAAGCATTAGCGAATGTAGGTACTGCAGATGCAGCCATATTAGCACTTAAAAAATTACAAGAATCTGACTTCAGTGAAATAGGCTCCTTAGTGAGAGTTGCTTATGATGCATTAGTAGCAGGGGCTAGCTTTGGACAAATTTTCGAAGCCTTAGCAGATGGCAGTGAAGGTATTACAGTACAAGCAATTCTATCTCATCGTTGGACAGAACAATACGAAGAATTGCGTATGCGCACTGAAACTTTCAAAGAAACACATAATGGGGACAATGTTAAAATCTTTTTGGCTAACATGGGTCCAATTCCTCAACATAAAGCGAGAGCCGATTTCGTTACTTCTTTCATGCAAGTAGCTGAATTTGATGTGCTTACCAATGATGGATTCCCAACTGTGGACGAAGCAGTAGCAGCTGCCTTGGCATCGAATGCAGATGTGACAATCGTATGTTCTACTGATGATACATATCCAGAATTGGCACCAGCGGTGACAAAAGCAATCAAAGCCGCTCGCCCAGCTATGAAAGTATTCTTGGCAGGGGCTCCATCTCCAGAGTTGAAAGAACTTTGCGATGAAGCAGGCATGGATGATTATATTAGTGTACGCTCCAATTGCTATCAAACATTATTAGCAATGCAACGCGAGAAAGGAATGATGTAGATGATTCCGGATTTTAGAAATATTCCTTTTACAGCTGCTAGCCCCAAAGCATCCGATTTAGATGCATGGAAAGAGCAATTGCAAGCTGAAACTGGCAAGTCCTATGATGACAACTTCATTCGTACTATGGAACAAATCGATGTGGGTCCTGTGTATGATGCCTCTATTTATGATCAATGTAACCATTTACAATATGTGGCGGGTATTCCTCCGTATCTTCGTGGACCCTATGGTACGATGTATGTGCAACGTCCTTGGACAGTACGTCAGTACGCAGGTTTCTCCACAGCGGAAGAGTCCAATGCCTTTTACCGTCGTAACTTAGCGGCTGGTCAAAAAGGTTTGTCTATCGCATTCGACTTGGCTACTCACCGTGGTTACGACTCTGACCATCCTCGCGTAGTGGGTGACGTTGGTAAAGCCGGCGTTGCGGTAGACTCCATTCTGGATATGGAAATCTTGTTCTCTGGTATTCCATTAGATCAAATGTCTGTATCTATGACAATGAACGGTGCCGTATTACCAGTTATGGCCTTCTATATCTTAGCCGGTGAAGAACAGGGCGTAGATAAATCCGTTATGGCAGGTACGATCCAAAATGATATTTTGAAAGAATTCATGGTGCGTAATACTTACATTTATCCACCAGCAGCCTCCATGCGTATCATCGGTGATATCTTTGCCTACACATCTAAGTACATGCCTAAATTCAATAGTATTTCTATTTCTGGTTACCATATGCAAGAAGCAGGTGCTACGGCGGATATCGAATTAGGTTACACATTGGCCGATGGTTTGGAATACTTGCGTACAGGTGTGGCAGCGGGGCTTACCGTTGACCAGTTCGCACCGCGCTTATCCTTCTTCTGGGCAATGGGTAAAAACTACTTTATGGAAATTGCTAAAATGCGTGCAGGTCGTATGTTATGGGCTAAAATTGTTAAATCCTTTGGTCCAAAAAATGTTAAATCTATGGCATTGCGTACGCACTCCCAAACATCTGGTTGGTCTTTAACAGAACAAGATCCATTCAATAACATCACTCGTACATGTATCGAAGCGATGGCAGCAGCCTTGGGTCATACTCAATCCTTGCATACGAATGCTCTTGACGAAGCCATAGCCTTACCAACAGACTTCTCGGCTCGTATTGCTCGTAATACGCAATTGTATATTCAAGATGAAACAAATGTATGTAAAGTTATCGACCCATGGGGCGGTTCCTACTATGTAGAATTCTTGACAAATCAATTGATTCGCAAAGCTTGGGCTCATATCCAAGAAGTTGAAGCCTTGGGTGGTATGTCTAAAGCGATTGATACAGGTCTTCCAAAAATGCGTATCGAAGAAGCGGCAGCTCGTCGCCAAGCGCACATTGACTCTGGCAGTGAAAAAATTGTCGGCGTTAACTACTTACGCCTTGATAAAGAAGATCCACTAGATATCTTAGAAGTTGATAATACAGCCGTACGCTTGGCACAGATCGAACGATTGAAAACATTGCGTGCTAATCGTGATAATGACAAAGTACGCAGTTGTTTGGATGCTATTACAAAAGCGATGGAAACAGGAGAAGGAAACTTGCTTGAATTAGCCGTAGAAGCAGCTCGTGCTCGTGCATCAAAAGGGGAAATCTCTGATGCAGTAGAAAAAGTATGTGGCCGTCATAAAGCGATCATTCGCTCTATTTCTGGTGTATACAGCAGCGAATTTAGCGATGATGATGTCATCACAGAAGTACGTAGCATGACTGAAAAATTTGAAGAAAAACATGGTCGTCGTCCTCGTATTTTCGTAGCGAAAATGGGTCAAGATGGTCATGACCGCGGAGCTAAGGTAATTTCTACAGCCTTCGCAGATATGGGCTATGACGTAGATATCGGACCTTTATTCCAAACTCCAGAAGAAGCAGCGAAAGATGCCGTAGATAATGACGTACATATCGTTGGTATGAGTTCCTTAGCAGCAGGTCATAAAACATTGATGCCTCAATTATGTGAAGAACTTAAAAAATTAGGCCGTGAAGATATTATGGTTGTTATCGGTGGCGTTATCCCAGCGCAAGATTATGATTATCTCTATGAGCATGGTGCCGCAGCAATCTTTGGACCTGGTACAATCATTCCAGTATGTGCTAAAAAAGTTCTCGAATTATTAGAAGAACGCTTAGAAGAGGAAGAATAATCGGTCATATTCGAATCGGTGAAAGGAGGGTGTCTTATGCGTGATGATACCTATAAGCCGTCTTGGGTTCCTGAGGAGAAAGATGATAAATTCGCATGCCGTGTTATGCGTGGAGTAGATGGTGGTCATGATGGTATGGATGAACATACGAATGCACCGCAAAAACCGGTAGCCCCTAAGGTGGTAAAACGGAAAAAACTGACTGTTGATGACTATGTGGAAGGGGTACTGGCAGGTAATCGTATGATTTTATCTCGTGCTATTACCTTAATTGAAAGTAACGCCGCAGCCCATTTTGAAATGGCACAACAAGTCATCCAACGATTATTGCCATACACTGGTAAATCTACCCGTGTAGGGATTACAGGGGTGCCTGGGGCTGGTAAATCTACCTTAATTGAAGCGCTAGGCACAAAACTATGTCAAAACGGTCATAAAGTAGCGGTTCTTGCCGTAGACCCATCGAGTACTGTGACAGGTGGTTCTATCCTGGGGGATAAAACGCGGATGGAACAATTGTCACGGGAACCGAATGCATTCATTCGTCCATCTCCATCAGGGGGGACATTGGGCGGTTTAACCCGTAAAAGTAGAGAAACACTGCTACTATGTGAAGCCGCTGGGTATGATACGATCCTAGTCGAAACGGTAGGGGTCGGTCAAAGTGAAACCACAGTACGCTCCATGGTGGACTTCTTCTTACTCGTTGTATTGACTGGTGCTGGCGATGAATTGCAAGGTATGAAAAAAGGGGTTATGGAATTGGCAGATGCCATCGTTGTCAATAAGGCCGATGGAGATAATTTGCAACGTGCTAAAGTAACGCGCCAAGAATACGAACGTATTTTATGGTTCATTCGGGATGCAACGGAACAATGGACAACCCATGCATATACATGCTCAGCTTACACAGGGGATGGTATCATGGAATTGTGGCAAGGTGTTATCGAAACATTCATGGAACAATGTGAGGGCAATGGAGTGCTACAAGCACGTCGCCGAGATCAAACCTTATCATGGGTATACTCCATGGTGGAAGAACATTTGCAAAACTTGTTCTATCGAGCTCCAGAAATTGTGTCTTGTCGTGGTAGCATCGAAGATGCTGTCATCGAAGGTCGCCTAACACCAACATTGGCGGTACAGCAATTTATTAATACTTTCACACAAACAGCCTTGGGGGATCAGGCTAAGAGTATCCCGTTATTTGAGCTGAAATAAAGTAGAAACAGGAGGGGAAACTCTCCTGTTTTGTGCTATCCTAGATAAAATCCTAGTATATTTAGGGGTATATGAATTTTGAAATATAGAGGATAGAAATTGTGTTGTAAAATAAGGCGGAATATTAATATATACTAAAAAAATAGTATAAAAATATATTTCAGGTGGAAAGCGTGACTTTTGTCATAACAAAAATGAATACCTTATAATTTGTACAATAGATTTTTTACACATTCTATACTTATTTTTGTTATAATATGACGGAAAGTTAATGAATACATAACTAGTATTGTTTACACTATGTGAGGTGCATAATAATGAGTTTCGAAAGTCGATTCCAACATCTTGATCGCCGTGCTCCTATTGCTGAGGATAATGTGGCGATTATTCATGATTTAGAAAAATGTAAGAACTGTACTCTATGTCGTAAAGCATGTGCTGACACTATGAGCGTACTTGATTATTATGATTTGGAAGCAACAGGAGATAATCCTATCTGTATCCAATGTGGTCAATGTGCGGTAATTTGCCCATTTGGTGCAATGTACGAACGTACAGAATTAGATAAAGTAAAAGAAGCCATTGCTGATCCAGAGAAAATCGTGGTTATCCAAACAGCGCCAGCTGTTCGTGTGTCTATCGGTGAAGAATTTGGATTTGAGCCTGGTACATACCAAGAAGGTAAAATGGTAGGTGCTCTTCGTGCGTTAGGTGCTGACTATGTAGTTGATACTAACTTCGGTGCGGACTTAACTATCATGGAAGAAGCAAACGAACTATTAGAACGTAAATTACATGGTACAGGTCCATTGCCACAATTTACTAGCTGTTGTCCAGCATGGGTAAAATTCTGTGAAACATTCTTCCCAGAATATGTACCTCATATTTCTTCAGCTCGTAGCTGTATTGCTATGGAATCTGCTATGGTAAAAACATATTTTGCAAAAAATATGAATATCGATCCTAAGAATATTGTATCCGTATCCGTAGCTCCTTGTACTGCTAAAAAAGCAGAAATCCGTCGCCCTGAGCAAAATAACGCGTCTCGTTTCACTGGCGAAGACTTGGGTCCAGATACAGATATCTGTATCACTACACGTGAATTTGCACAATGGATTCGTGAAGCAGAATTAGATTTCGCTGCAGTAGAAGACTCTGCATACGATAAATTTATCGGTGCTGCTACTGGTGGTGGGGTTATCTTCGGTAATACTGGTGGTGTTATGGAAGCGGCTATGCGTGCATCCTACAAATTCATCACTGGTGACGAACCATCTCCAGCTCCACTTCTTAACTTAACAGATGTGCGTGGTATGGACGGTGTGAAAGAAGCGTCTGTAGAAATCGGTGGACATACAATCAATGTGGCTGTTTGTCATGGCGGTAAGAATATCCGTGATTTCTTAAATGAATTGAAAGAATCTGGTAAAACATACGACTTCATTGAAATGATGGCGTGCCCAGGTGGTTGTATCGGCGGTGGTGGACAACCACGTGCTAAATTGCCTGTTGCTAATAAAGTAAAAGGTGAACGTATTGAAGGTCTTTATAACTGGGATTCCAACATGAAGCTTCGTTCTTCCTATGAAAACCCTGAAATTAAAGATGCTTATGCTAATTTCTTAGAAAAACCATTAGGACATATTGCTCATGAATTGTTACATACTACGTATGTAGATCGAAGCGGTGATTTGGGAGCTCGTAAAGATGTGACTCCTGAAACATGTCCAACATCTCCAAAATTTAAAAAGCCGGAATAATTTAGTTAGTAACTTCAACTCCGGTGAGTCAGCGAATGTGTAAGTTGGTTTGCTGCTGAACGAAGTTATTATATAGTCATCTAAGCATGACAACATACTGCAAGACGAAAAGACTCTCTGGGGACATTCCCTCGAGAGTCTTTTCTATTCTATTCCATCTTGGGGCGGTCGGTTATCTTGATTTGGTCAAAGGGAAGAGGGGAATATTTATGTTAGCTCCATTTGTAGCCTGTGGTGTATTTCTTGCAAATGGAAGATCGCGGCACATTCCTCCACAAACTGATCCTACGGTAGGTTTGCTCCGGAATATGCCGCGCTCTTCTTCGTTTGCGTGATGTAGGAGTATTATACCCATAGGCTACTCCTTATGAAGTTTATTCCGTTACATGTTCCCCTCTTCTGGGGGTGCTTAATGTAGGAGAACTGACCGCTCCAAGATGATCTACGAATGAGGGCAATTATAGGTTTGGCCCATGTAGAGGAAATAGCCGTCCTAAGATGATCTAGGGATCAATCTTAGGAAAATGGATAGTTGTTGTGATAGAATGTAAATACGTAGTGTTGGACATATTATTTTACATGAATGATAATGCTCCTGCATGTAGAATGGTGATGGCTGATTGAAACTGTGAGGTGCTAATGAAGGTTGTTAAGATAGTTCTAACGGTTTGTGGCATTTTGTTGTTGCTCTGTTCTATTCTCGCTGGCGGCATATTTTATATGCTTAGTAATGATGTGGTGCATGACTTTCACTATTATAAGGTGGAAGATATACATACTTGGGATGATAAAAATTGGACTTTAATTTTAGTTAGGAAGCGTGATAATGAGATTGTTTTACAGTCTGTGTTAGACTATTACAGTGAGGATGATACGGAAGTTTTAGTGGTAACGCTTGATGGATATTATATTTTTCTAGATGAAACCTTAGTGTATTCCGAAACATATGACAGGGGCTATTCTGAAAGAATGTGGACAAAGGAGTATTCTGCTGAACGAGGTGAGATGTTACTTTCAAAATATAGGAAACAGAGCTGGGAAAAGTGGATGAAGGAATATTCAGACCAAACAATTGCTAGTGAAGATATAGTATCAGAGTTATCCTATCTACCTTTCAGATATGATGGAGTGTTAATGGATATAACGCAGCATTATTTATTAGTATATCCAGGATATATAAAGATTCAATCTAAATATGTGTATGTATATACTCAGGTTGGCATTCTGATTATAGATTTGAAACAGAAACAAATATATACCATTGAAGATAAGAATTTCCCTTTTTCTAGTAAAGAAAGGATTATGAATTACAATGAATTTGTACATGTGATTAATACTAGTACAGAAGTTAGAAATCATGATTATCAGAGACCTAGCATTTTTAATACCATATATGTACATAATATAGATGAGATCCCAGTTTCATCTCAGGTGGTATATAATTTTTATGTTGAGGCAGTCAAAAAGGTTAAGGAAAAACGTGGAGAGACAGTGCAATAACTTGATTAGTAAAGAGAGGCATGGATACTTCACTGGAGAACGAATATAAAAAGAGAAAGGAGAATATTCAGTGGCACGTATAGTTTCTATGGAAGCGATTTCGGAAACACAGTATAGGTCTTTACATCTAGAGAATGGCATGGACCATAGAATGATTATAGAACTTGATGGAAATCGTATAGATACTTGGGATGATATATACAAGGTTGTTAAGGATAAGTTTCTCATTGATGAAAGAATTGTAAATTTGTATCATTTGAAAGACATCCTAGTGGATGGTAATGCTAAAGGAATGGAAACCGTTCGAGAAATATATATTGTTCTTAGAAACCTGGATAAGGCGATGAAAAGAAAAAATGGATTTCTAGGTTATTTGAGGGACATATTTTCTTTTAATATGGATAGAGACTTAGATGCTCTATTGGCGTGGATATTTTTTGCTGATACTGTTATGCCGAGATATGCTGTTGAAAGAGAGGATATGGAATCATGGAGAACATTACCATTAGAAGTGTGCAAGTTATATTATGTGCATGAGACTCCTTGGACAGAAACGATAGATCCGCCCCATAATGAGATTATTTATTTGGAAGAATCAGAGTATGATTTATTACGAGAAAAGATAATACCTGACGAAGATACATTTGTATTGGATTTAACAGATGCACAGGATACTACGGTATTTATTGATGTTATGTCTAAGTATGTGAATGGAAAAATTGACTCTTTGGATAGATTAGAACAATATATGCTTAGAGGATTGCGAGATACGACAAAACCGAAACGAATTGTATGTTTCTTAAAAGATTGTTGCTCCTATTGTAGAAATGAGGACAAGTATTATGATATTACGCCACTTACAGTTTCTCTGAATTTTATAAAATATTGTATATGTTATTGGTTTTATGAAAGTTCGCCTATACCAAAATCATGGAAAAAGGAGTTTACCTTTTATGTGACTGAAGAGTGGTAGAAGGAGATTCATGAATGAGTGGGGAACTTTTTTAGAAAAGTAGAGCAAAAAGTTCTCCAATGTTAGAATACTTTCAGAAATAAGAGCAGTAGTGTATATGGTATACATAGAGGTGAAAGCGATTTGATAGATCAAAGGTATATAGAACGTAGGAAATTTCCTATATTGGCGATGATACAGGTTGAGAGATATATAGATGATTATTATGGACGGATAGAGGGGATTAAGCTAATAGAAGATCCTGCAACAGTGATGGATAATCTTCTTATTAAAATTGTGGAAGATAGGCCTAATCAGAAACAATGCGTGTATAGTTTTTATGCTAATCATATAAACATAGCAAGGGCTGATGCGATGATTCTTCATGAAATGTGTTGGGATAAAGCGACTGATATACATACCTTGCGGAATGATAGTGCATTGAGGAATCATGTACGAAAGGTAGGTCATGGAGAAGGCGTACCTACCATTACTGACTCTTTTTATAAAATTGATGCGGATAAAATACAAAAGGTTTATGATATAGCTACTATGTTGATTCACCAAATGTCGGTAGATGAAAAGCACGAGGAGGCCGAAGTAAAGCGGTTTTATGTAGAAGTATATCAATCTACTAATACTGGATATCTATCGGGTGGGGCTTGGATTACACATAGTATTTTAGAAAAGATATATAAGGATACAGGTTGGGAAGAAATAAAAGGCAAGGAGCTGCCACTTGATGAACTTATATGTATTCAATCAACGTAAGGTTTTACAGATCACGATTTAGAAACTTACTTGGAAAGAACTTCTTGCCAATATTAGAATAGAATACACGTTTAGAATCTACCCCATCTTTTAACCCCGTACTCTTGTACATTTTCCGTGTTGGGTGTATAATAGTTTTTATCTAAAATACAAATCAGTAAATATTCATATGATGTGAAGGGCTAGAAGGATGGATATACGTATACTTTTACGGCTTTCACAGGTATGGAATAATAGGAGGACAGTATGGCAAAGATTGATATGAACAATTTAGATTTTAGTTATAAAGAAACGCCATTCCGTTATGTGTCTAATTTCAAAGATGGTCAATGGGATGAAGGCGGTTTAACGGGTGAGGCGAATATTGTCCTCAATGAATGTGCGGGTGTATTCCAATATGCGCAAACGATTTTTGAAGGTTTGAAGGCCTATTACACAAAAGATGGTCACATTGTGTGTTTCCGTCCAGATTTAAATGCTGAGCGTATGTATGATTCTGCGAAATATCTTGTGATGCAACCATTCCCAACAGATCGCTTTATTGAGGCTGTGAAAGAAGTGGTGAAAGCGAACCAAGAGTTTGTGCCTCCATATAGCACGGGTGGTAGTTTGTATCTTCGTCCATTTTTGATGGGTACTAATAGCGTTATCGGTGTGAAACCGGCAGATGAGTTCCAATTCCGTATTTTTGGTACTCCTGTAGGGGATTATTTCAAAGGCGGTGTGAAACCTTTAAAAATTCAAATTTCTGATTTTGACCGTGCAGCGCCACATGGCACTGGTCATATTAAAGCGGGCTTGAACTATGCTATGAGCTTGCATGCCTTAGAAGCAGCTCATGAAGCAGGCTATGCAGAAAATCTATATTTAGACCCACAAACTCGTACAAAAGTAGAAGAAACTGGGGGGGCGAACTTTATTTTCATCACGAAAGATGGCAAATTAGTAACCCCTAAATCCGATAGTATTCTTCCATCCATCACACGTCGTTCCTTGATGTATGTGGCTGAACATTATTTGGGCATGACTGTAGAACATCGTGAAGTGTACAGAGAAGAATTGAAAGATTTTGCTGAATGTGGTCTTTGCGGTACAGCGGCTGTTATTTCTCCAGTGGGAATGGTACATTCCAAAGAAGAAGATATCTTCTTCCCAAGTGGCATGGATGAAATGGGACCAACATTAACAAAATTACGCGAAACATTACTTGGCATTCAACATGGTGAAATCGAAGCACCAGAAGGCTGGATTGTTCGCATCGTATAATAGAATACTTTTACAATGACGTAAACGCACGGTTACCTTAGGGTAGCTGTGCGTTTTTATATATTCCCATATAAGGGTATATGAATGTACTACGAGATGGATCAAATATATCGTCAGGCAGAGTGAATAGATTCTAACTAGTATTATGGGAAGAATGACAAGAAATAGGCGTTTAGACTAATGTATACAGTCGGTATTAAGGGAAAGTGGTGATATAAGAGGAATAACTTTTCTTAAGAATACATGTATACATGAGTAAAATGTATTGAAATATGTTACAAATTTTGTTAGTATAGTGTAAAAGTTCTATATTCTATAGAATAATAACTATATTTTATGGTAAGTATGAATAGTAGTTAATGAGTACTACTACGAGGTAAGTTTTTACATAAGAAAGATGTAAAAATAGGTGCCGTACAGTGTATAAGTTATCTATTATGAAGTAGAGTCCCATTGATACATAGGATAGGAACTTTCAGTATGTGGATACCTAGTGTTAAGTACACTAGTGTAGTGATAGAGAGCCTACAGGAGGAGCGGGTTATGATGGAAATAAGTACCATTGCAAAACAACATGAGGAGCAGCGCCATTTGGAAGTGAATGGTTTGTATAGTTCCCAGTTTGAAAAAGATGCGTGCGGCATGGGATTTGTGGTGAATATTAAAGGTAAAAAATCTCACGATATCATCGACGATGGCTTGCGTATTCTTGAGCGTTTAGAGCACCGTGGTGGTGCTGGCGCCGATAAGGATACGGGCGATGGAGCAGGTATCTTAGTACAAATTCCACATGACTTTTTCCGCCGTGAGTGCGAAGTGTTAGGTATCCATTTACCACCGGCAGGCGACTACGGTGTGGGTATGGTTTTTGCTCACAAGTACGAAACATTACGGAATGAGCAAAAGCGCATTCTAGAAGAGGTGGTTCGTGAAGAAGGCCAAATCGTATTAGGCTGGCGTGAAGTGCCGGTAGATTCTACGGCAGTTGGTCATGAGGCAGCCTTGATTCGTCCTTGGATGATCCAAATCCTCATTGGTAAAGGTCCAGATGTGACAAACCAAGCGGAGTTTGAACGCAAATTATATATGATTCGTAAAATTGCAGAAAAACGTATCGTCCCATTGAGTAAAGAAATGAGCAGCGATTTTTACATTGCTTCCTTGTCGTCTAAAACCATTGTTTACAAAGGTATGTTGACGCCAGTGCAATTACGAAATTTTTACCTAGATTTGAACGATTTAGATTTCACTTCTGCCTTAGCGATGGTCCATTCTCGTTTCAGTACGAATACATTCCCAAGCTGGGCACGGGCCCATCCTAACCGGTATTTAGTACATAATGGAGAAATCAACACCATCCGTGGTAATGTAAACTGGATCAATGCTCGTGAAGGAAAAGCAGAATCTCCATTATTCCCAGATATTAAAAAAGTATTCCCTGTTGTTGATGATACAGGGTCTGATTCTGCTATGTTCGACAATACTCTTGAGTTCTTACACATGACAGGCCGTAGCTTGCCACATGCGATTATGATGATGATTCCAGAACCATGGGAACG
Source organism: uncultured Veillonella sp. (assembly GCA_900544365.1). GTDB lineage: Bacteria > Bacillota > Negativicutes > Veillonellales > Veillonellaceae > F0422. The sequence goes on from UQVF01000004.1 coordinate 58,934, forward strand.
CAATACGTTGATGAGCCAAGAAAAGCATGATTTCTACGAGTTTAATAGTTTCATGATGGAACCATGGGATGGTCCAGCAGCTATGGGCTTTACCGATGGTACTGTTATCGGTGGTGTCTTGGACAGAAATGGCTTACGTCCTGCACGTTATTATGTGACTGCTGACGATCGCGTGATTATGGCATCTGAAGTAGGCGTAGTGAACGAAGCGGACGATATGATTCGTGCCAAAGGTCGCTTAGAGCCAGGTAAAATGCTATTAATCGACACAGAAGAAGGTCGTATCATTTCTGATGAAGAAATCAAGCAACGAGTGGCTACCGAATTGCCGTACCATGAATGGGTAAAAGAGCATGTCATTCACTTGTCGGAAATTCAACAAGCTACGGAAGATAGCATCCCAGAAGTGGGCGACTTGTTCATGCAACAACAAGTATTCGGCTATACTCAAGAAGATTTGGTGCGTATGATTATCCCTATGGCGAAAGATGGTAAAGATCCAGTAGGATCCATGGGTGCCGATGCACCGCTTGCAATCTTGTCCGATAAACCGCAAATGTTGTACTCCTATTTTAAACAACTATTTGCGCAGGTAACGAATCCACCAATCGATGCCATCCGCGAAGAAATGGTGACATCTACACGAGTGATGCTTGGCAATAGCGGTAACTTGACGGACCCTAATAAAGTGGGCACCTATGCCGTATCTATGCGAACTCCGATTATGACGAACCAAGAATTGGCAAGTATTAAACAATTGGATTGCCGTCGTATGAAATCGGTGACCTTATCCATCTTGTTTGACCCTGCCAAAGGTGCGGAAGGCATGAAAGAAGCCTTAGACCGTTTGTGCAAAGATGCAGAGGAAGCAGCTCGCACTGACCAAAATGTGTTGATTTTGTCTGACCGTGGCGTGGACGAACATCATGCGCCAATCCCTGCGTTATTGGCAGTGGCAGCGGTGCACAATCACTTGATTAACACTGTGCTACGCACAGAAATGGGCTTAATCTTAGAATCCGGGGAACCTCGTGAAGTGCATCATTTCTGTACACTCTTAGGCTATGGTGTAACGGCCATCAATCCATACGTGGCGTTAGCAACGGTTCGTGAGCTACAAGCCACAAACCGCTTGGGTAACCTCACACCAGAGGAAGCAGAAGCCAATTACATCAAGGCCTCAGTGTCTGGCATTATGAAAGTCATGTCGAAAATGGGTATTTCCACTGTACGCAGTTACCATGGTGCGCAAATCTTTGAGGCATTGGGATTGAATACGAACTTTATTAGCACGTACTTCCCTAACACACCGACACGCATTGGCGGTATCGGTTTAGGTGGCGTAGCTCATGAAACATTAGAACGATTCCAACGAGCTTTCAAAGAGGATGTGAAAGTCCTAGAACCAGGCGGTTGGTACGGCCCAATGAAAGATGGGGAAGAGCATTTATTCAATCCAGATACGATTAAGTTGTTGCAAACATCCTTGATTGAAGGGGATTACAATATCTATAGAGAATACTCCAAAATGATTCGTGAAGATTACCATGTGACTTTACGTAGTTTGATGGAATTGAACTTCCCAGTGGGCGGTGGCATTCCTGTGGAAGAAGTAGAACCAGTGGAAGACATTGTGAAACGCTTCAAAGTGGGCGCTATGAGTTATGGTGCTATCAGTAAAGAGGCGCACGAAGCCATTGCGATTGCTATGAACCGCTTAGGATCTACATCGAACTCTGGAGAAGGTGGCGAAGACACAAGTCGTTTTGTTCTTGATGCCAATGGAGATAATCGTAATAGTGAGGTCAAACAAATTGCATCCGGTCGTTTTGGGGTGACTACGAATTACTTGGTGCATGCAAAAGAATTGCAAATCAAATGTGCGCAAGGGGCGAAACCAGGTGAAGGTGGCCAGTTACCAGGCAAAAAAGTATATCCAGAGATTGCGAAAGCCCGTCACTCCACACCAGGGGTAGAGCTAGTATCCCCTCCACCACATCACGATATTTATTCTATCGAAGACTTGGCAGAGTTGATTTATGACTTGAAATGTGTCAACCCAAGTGCAGCGATTTCCGTGAAATTGACTTCAGAAGCTGGGGTAGGTACCATTGCCGCAGGGGTAGCGAAAGCAAAAGCAGATAGTATCCTTATCTCCGGCTATGATGGTGGTACGGGAGCAGCAGGTCGTACGTCTGTGAAACATGCGGGCGTGCCATGGGAATTGGGGCTTTCAGAAACGCATCAAACCTTGATGTTGAACCGTTTGCGTGACCGTGTGCAACTGGAAGTAGATAGTAAGCTCATGACTGGCTATGATGTGGCTATCGCAGCCTTGCTAGGGGCAGAATTATTCGGATTTGGTACCTTGCCATTAGTGGCAGTAGGTTGTCGCATGGCACGGGTTTGTCATATGAATACATGTCCGTATGGCGTGGCGACACAAGATGAAAAATTGCGTGCTAAATTTACAGGTAAACCAGAATATGTGGAAAACTTGATGAAGTTCATTGCCCAAGAATTGCGCGAAATCATGGCTCGTTTAGGTATCCGCAGTGTGCGTGAATTAGTAGGCCGTATCGACTTAGTGCGCCAACGTTCCCAAGACGATAATTTCAAGTTGTCTCGTGTGGACTTGAAGCGAATCTTGTTCAAACCATATACAGATGCCTCTGTGGGTCATTTGCACAGCATTGACCAAGACCATGAATTGGAACGTACATTGGATATGAAAAAATTACTTCGCATGTGCCGTCCTGCTTTGGATGAACAAAAACCAATTCGTGCTAAGTTGGCTATTAGCAATGTGAATCGAGTAGTAGGCACCTTGGTTGGTGGCGAAGTGGTTCGTCGTTACGGTGAAGCGGGATTGCCAGATAACACCATTAAATTGAACTTCGTTGGTTCTGCCGGTCAAAGTTTTGGTGCTTTTATTCCGAACGGTATGACATTAGAACTGGAAGGGGATGCAAATGACTACCTTGGCAAAGGTTTGTCCGGTGGTACGATCATTGCATATCCACCAAAAGCAGCGACCTATGAAGCTCATGAAAATATCTTAATCGGCAACGTGGCATTCTATGGTGCTACCTCTGGAGCTGCCTATATCAATGGCGTGGCTGGGGAACGATTCTGCGTTCGTAACAGTGGTATTACCGCCGTTGTAGAAGGTGTGGGTGACCACGGTTGTGAATATATGACAGGTGGTGAGGTCCTTGTTCTTGGCCGTGTAGGTCGTAACTTCGGTGCCGGCATGTCTGGTGGCTATGCGTATGTGCTCGACTTAGATGGACGCTACTGCAATACAGGACTTGTGGAACTCCGCAAAACTAGTGAAAATGACCTAGCACGAATCCATGAGTTAGTACAACAACATGTATTGCATACGAATTCCAAACAAGGTCGCCATATACTAGAAAACTGGGTATTGTACAAAGATCGCTTTACAAAAATCGTGCCAACCGCTTATGAAGAAATGCAACAAAGCATTGCTCACTTCCAAGGCGAAGGTATGGCATTAGAAGAAGCGCAGCTAGCGGCATTTAAAGCGAAATATATGAGTGGAAAATAGGATTGTTATTAATAGGTATCTATGGCAGAAATTTGCACTCTAATTGAATAGTAACTAAGAAAAGAGGAATGGAACTGATGATTCAGAACCATTCCTCTTTCGTTGTGGAGTTCATAGGTATATGGTTGTGATAGAATCAGCAAACGGCCCCTTTGTAAATAGAAGTTTTTGATATATATACTCAATATGGTGTGAATGTCGATGCCTATCTGAAATTTATATTACATATATAAATATTGATATAACACAGAAAGGTGATTGGTATATATGATAAATATGAAGAAAAGATGAAGAAATTATTGACTTTTATTTTCAATATAGATATAGTTAACATAAGGATGTTGCAAAGGTTTACAATAGATGAGTAAAAGTGTGTGTAGGTAATAAATTGGTTTCTTTCACTTGTAATAGTAGTCAAACCTTGCGATGCATCATAATGTAGTATATAGATATGTGTGTGTCTGTATGCGAATAAACTTATTTTTGAAAGACTATGAGGTGTTAGGATGTATCAAAGAAAGACAGGTAAGCACCTACTATTATACGGTGCTATTATGACATGGATGGGTTTGTTCTATGGCGTAGCAGCGGAGAATGCCGTATATGTAGAAGCGGATCGATTAAAAGCAGCTGAGCAGTATGAGACTCAGCATACAACGATTATTACGCAAAAAGACATTGAAGCGAAACAGGCTAAAAATGTGGAAGATGTGGTTTTCCATGAAACGGGCGTGTCTCGTACAGTGGATGCGATGGGTCGTGTGGGTGTGTCTATTCGTGGTGCCGACCCACGTCATACATTAATTTTAATTGATGGACAACCAGCTATCGGTGAGTTTGCTAAATATGCAGGGCAAGGTGATGAATTGATGCGTCTAGGAACGGAAAACTTAGATCATATTGAAGTTGTACAAGGGGCAGCTTCCGCGAAGTATGGTTCTGGTGCTATTGGTGGTGTTATCAATGTAGTCACAAAGAAACCGACAAAAACGAGTGGTCTTCAGTTCAATGTAGAGTCTTTGCGTACTAAAGGTGACAAAGGGCCTATGCCATACTCTAACTTCTTCATGCGTGCTGACACAGGAAAAATTGGTAACATTAATATGGCCATTTATGGTAGCAAACGTGATGTGTTAACAGTGTATACAGCAAATCCAAGAAAATCGGTGGAATTAGCCCATGATGACATGACTGTTTTTAATAAAAACTCTTTGCGCTATTATGGTGAACAATCCAATATCGGTATGAGTACGCATTGGGATGCAAATAAAAATCATAGTGTAGATATTCGTGTGGATCAACATACAGAAAATCTACATCGTTTTAATAAAGGGTCTAACTCTTTAATGGCTCCTGAAGTGCAGTTCAAACGAAGCATTAAACGAAATCAATACAGTATTGGTTGGCATGCGAAAAATCAAGAGAAAATTAATTGGGATGTAGAGGTAAACTACGCTAAATTGAAGGAAAATGATATTACCTTAACGAATACAGTAGGTCATGTACCGTTCTTTGGTGCTAATGAATTGAACCAAGTAGATACGATCGACCATTCCCAATTAGATATGCATTCGGACTTTCATATTAACGTCAATGACAACCACTATGTGAATGCTGGATTTGGTATTAAAAAAGAAAAAGGTAGTGGTAGCCGTTTAAAAAGCGCTCCTAAGACATCAAAAATGTTTATCAATCCTTGGGACTATGATAAACATTTACGGGAAGACCCAACTACGCATGAAGTATCCTCTCGTGTAGAAGACTATCCAATTGAAAAGGATAAGGATGGCACGCCATATTGGAATCGTTTGAAAGAATGGTATGGTTATGAAAAAGGTGTGCAAGGCAAGGAGTATTTGCCATCTTTTACTTACGAAGAGTTTTTCAGTCAAGAGCATGCCTTTGATTTAGTGGACACAGTGCCAAAAGAAATCGAAGGTTCTCATATGAATAGTAATAACCGTATTTCCTATTTCTTGGATCATACTACATCGGAAACAAGAGATCGCTTTAATCAATTAGTAGATAAGTTATATGAACAAAATCCAGAGATTAAAGCGGCCAATGCTAGTGAGTCTCGTGTGCGACAAAGTGCCATCGTATATTACTACTATACAGGCAAGCCGATGGTTATCAACGGTAAATCTTACGATGTGAAGTTGAATAATGTACAATTCAAAAAAGGCGATGCCCTACATAATCGTGTCACTGTAGGTCAAGCAGAAATTCAAAAAGAATATGTATATGTACAAGATGATTGGCAAGTCAATAAAAATACGACCATTACACCAATTGTACGTCTTGATCATAGCAACTTATTTGGTAGTAATTTGACGTTCAATGTAGGTATGTTACACAATGTGGGCGGCAATGTACATAAACGGTTAAAAGCCAATGTAGGTACTAGTTACAACGAACCAGGCATGGGTGAATTGTACTATAACTGGGAAATGTATGCTGGTAATCCATTGAGCGGTGGTCTTGGTGGTGGTACTGCAAGAATGGGTTGGTACTGGGTTGGCAATCCTGACTTAAAACCTGAAAAATCCATTAATGTAGACTTAGGATGGGAATATGAAAATAAGAAAACATCCTATCGGACTAGTGCATTCCACAATAATATCAACAATTATCATTCCATTTACTTCACAGGTTACTTATTAGATTTCTATCCAGAATATAATGAAAAAACACATTTAGGCTCTGAAAAATATCAACATTCCCCGGATATGATTTATAGCTTTAAAAATATTGGTAAAGTATCCATTACGGGTCTTCAAGCAGAAGTGAAACATAATTTTAATAAAAAATGGTCCAGTAAATTAGGATATACTTTCTTGCATACAGTGAATAAATCAGACCCTACTTTGCCAAAACAATTATTGGATAAACCAAAACATAAAATTGATATAGGCATTAATTACGATAATAAAGATTCAGGTGTATATGCCTCCTTGTATGGCAATCTATATGTGAAGATGCTAGATAGTCGTTCTTTAGCAGGGAATGGTAATTTTATTGACTCCTATGGACCAGCAGACAATGAAAATCCAAATATTTCTCATATTGATACCTACTTTAAAGAAGGTAAAAAACAAGAGTATCAATCAAAAACATATAGCGTATGGAATTTCATCGTTCAAAAATCTTGGGGCAATGATATCAAAGCATATATCGGTGTAGATAACTTGTTCAACTACCGAGATGATGACCGGGCAATGCAAGGTCGTGTATACCGTTTTGGCTTTAACTTTAAAGTGGGCAGTGACGGACATGTACACAAAGTTTTGAAAGATCAAACAGGTAAAGAAGTAGCTACTATTGATTTAGGTCCAGTAGATTTTGATAAGTTTATTACCACACCATTCGAAGATATTAGTAGCTCTAAATTGCGCTTTGTAGGTGATTATGCTTGGCGTACTCATTACATGGAAGGTCAAAACCGTCCAGATGTAAGAACGACATTAACATCTGCTATTGGTTCTGCGATGAAGAACATGGTGGATCCTTCTGAACATGGATGGGAACAAAAAGTGCAAGTTGGCATGGAAGGCCGTGTGAATGACAAGACGGCAGTGAAAGTCATCACTAGTGCTAGCGGTCATACAGGTCATGCCACAGAGGACAATGTAAAAACAAGTCGCGGTCTAAACAAAGTTAAATTAGAAGAGGCAAATGTTACAAGAAAAGAAAAAGCTTGGGATTTCTCCGTTGGTCGTTTACCTGAGAAATTAGGGGAAACTGGCTATTGGTTCAATCAAACCTTTGATGGTGTGCGTGCCATTTGGACGAAAGATAATACGCAAGTTCGTGTCGGCTATGGTGATTTCTCTAGAAATACAGGCATTACGGATTCCGCGTATACGCAAATGTCCTACAAAACTATGGAGCGTCCATTGACAGTGAATGAGTTCTTGAATAGTGTAGAAGGCTTGAAACTAACAAAACCATTTAAGCCAATGAACATAGCGGTTCGTGAAAAAGTGGGCGATGTGGCAGGTCAATACGAAACGATTCGTAAGTACTACAATTGGGCGAAACAAGCATATCCAAACTACTTGAAGTCTGAGGAAACAAAATATTATATTAGTATTCCAAAAGCTGTGTATGGCTATACAAAAACCTATGATCCAGCTACTGGAAAAGCATCTGAAAAAGTAGGTGAAGCAGGTGTTAAATACCTAACAGAAACGGGTACGTATCCATTCTATAGTACAGATACGGATAAATATGCTACAGCGTCACAAACATTCCCTAGAACCATGTCAGCGGATTTATACCCATCATTGAATAAAGATATTTTAGGATATAGCTATGACGATGATGCACCGATCCAAGGCAATGGCAGTGAATTTGTGAAAAAATTCTTGGCAGAGCGTGGAGCTACTTTAATCGAGCGGTATAATAAAAATATCAAAGAAGCTATCAAAAGTGCAGAAGATAGTGCCAAAGAAGAATATGGCTATGCAGTGGATGATTTAAAATCTCATACAGCTTCTCGAGATGAAAAACAAAATGACTTAAATGCAGTAAATAAAAAATTGGCTGACTTTGTAGCAGCTAATCCAACAGTGACAGGGACACTAAAGGAATATAGAGCTAAAGATAGTGCTAATGGTACATTCACGGCTGCAGAAAAAGAGCATTTTGACTTACTGAAAAAACAGGATTTATCATCTTGGCTTGTAGATTATTACAACGATAAAATTAAAGATGATATGGAGAATATCAACCGTCCTCCATTTACTGCTACCGATATCGTAGGTGGTACTGTGGATGAAAAGGTGTTACGGGCAACTTTAGAAAAAGAAAATACATTGCCTGCTGACGGGGTGGACAACAAAGGACTAGTAGCACCAGTAGCAGCCTATGCGAACAAAATCACTTCAGATTTACGATTCACTGAAAAAGGTAGTCTATTCCCTCGTGTACCATTAGGCGAAGCGACAGGCGTTGATGTATTACAACAAGGCTATGTTCTTGATCGCGCAGAAGTGCCAAGCATTAAACGAGCTTTCTTTGTGGAAGTAAAACAACAAGTTAAAAATAACTTGGGGTTATCTGCGTGGTACTTACATTCTCAAGGCGGTCGCAATGTGGCATTTGAAACGGCTAAAGAAACAGCTGGTGTGAAAGGTAATGAAGTACATCGCTACAACAAAGTAGCCAATGTAGTAGCCGTAGGCGCTAGATATAATCTTGGTAACACAGCATTGTTATCTTTTGACTATGGTAAAAATATGTCATCTTTGGGTAAACACCTAAACGGCAATATGCAATATGACTATAATCAAGGTACGAATACATTTGCCTTGCTAGGTCATAGATTAGGAAAAACTCCTACATTCTGGGTATTGCGTGCTCAAATTGGTGCTGCAGATATCTACAGACCTCATACATGGTCTATGTATGCAGACTATAAACATTTCGAACATGGCTCCTTCTTCGGCGGTAATGGTACAAATGGTTTAACTGACCGCTATTTAGATGGTATCCGAAGCTTTACTGTAGGTGGCTCTTATGTACCAACGAAAAATTGGTTAGTCGAAGCAAGTTACACATTCGGTGCGAAAGGTATCGGTCAACGTGATACATTATTCGGACCAGAACGCTTTAACTTGGGCAACTACTCCACAGTACAAATGACGTATAAATTCTAATGATGGTTATTAGATGTAGTTTACTTTGTTAAAATAAGTAAATTAATAGTCATAAGAAATAAGTTCTAAGCATAAAGAGGAACGTTGGTGATGTCAACGTTCCTCTATTTTTTGGTTCTATTATAAGTGTTGGATTATTTATATAAATGTAGACTATAGATTTGACACAAAAGTACTAAATATAGAAAAGGGTCCCATAAGGACCCTTTTATTTAAATTATGATATGTGGAAGATATATTAGCCTTCATGACTTTTTAATTTCATGCCTTCCAACAATGTTTTCTCCGATTCCTCCATGTGGATGCGAGCAATGTGGCGAGCTCGTTCTACATCGCGATCGGAGATAGCCTCCACAAGTTGACGATGTTCGTCCCAAGTTTTTGCAAGACGGCCTGTTTGGCTCATGGATAATGTACGGAAACGTAAAGTTTGCTCCCGTAGGTTGTGAATCATTTCTACAAGACGATCATTACGAGATGCTTTGTAGAGAATTTCGTGGAATAGAATATCGGCTTGTACTACTTTTTCTAAATTATTTTCATTCATGTAGTTGCCGATTTCCACAAGATGCTGCTCTAGCGTTTCTATTTCTTCGTTAGTAATACGCTCTGCTGCTAGTTCTGCGGCAAGTTCTTCTAAAATAGAGCGAAGTTCAAATACTTCTGTTACGTCCTTCAAGCTCATGTCTGCCACATAGGTACCACGGCGGGGAATCATAACGATAAGGCCTTCTTGTTCTAAAATACGAATAGCCTCACGAATAGGGGTGCGGCTCACACCGAGTTCTTCCGCAAGAGGGATTTCCATCAGCCGTTCGCCGGGTGGTAAAATACCATCTCGAATAGCTTGACGCAAGGCATCGCTAACAATCTCACGAAGCGGTTTATACGCATCTAAACGGATCGGTTGTAAACGTGGTGCATTCATCGTAGGGCCTCCTCATCATGTGTTTTCGTAATTAGTGACAGCCAGTTATGACCAGCTTGTTTGATTTCTTCTTGTAATCGAATCGCATCCAGTGCTTTTTCTAATAGAACCACCATAGTAGGACCACTACCTGTCATGATGGTAGGGAATCCACGGTCCAAGAAGAATTGTTTGCATGCTACAAGCTCTGGATGGATAGGGAAAATTAATTCTTCAAAGGTGTTGTCACTAGCTATGAAAGCTTGACGAAAGTCGTTGGCTTTCATATGTGTAGTAACAGTATCCATTGTGTCTGAAGAGACGCGAGAACCGCCTTTGAATCTTCCATATGCTTCTGCTGTGGAAATACTCACCTCAGGTTTTACGATCAATAGCCAGTGAGCACCGCTAGTTGGTAATGTTTCTAATTGTTCGCCTCGACCAGTGCCACGGGCAGTGCCGCCTTTCAGTAAGAACGGCACATCAGAACCAAGCTTAGAAGCCATAGTTAATAGTTCCTCATCGGTTAAACGAAGATCCCAAAATTTGTTAAGACCTAGTAGCATAGCGGCGCCGTCGCCACTGCCACCGCCCATGCCAGCACAAGGGGGAACTCGTTTCAACAAATGAATAGCAGCCCCTTGCGTACAGCCCGTATAGTCTTGCACCATCCGAAGGGCTTTCATAGCAATATTGCTTTCCGTATAGGGAATTAATTGTGCCATATAATACGGCAGTTCAGGGGCATCGCCAGAGAACACCACAGAATGGTGGCGCGCAAAATAGAGGGAATCCCCTAAGAAAATAGATTGAAATATGGTATCTATATTATGGTATCCATCATCACGTTTGTCCGTGATAGCAAGGCCCACATTGATTTTACTAAAAGCTCGTTGTTCCATAAGATAGTCACCTCAGTGAAGTCATCGAAAAATGTTTGCATATAATTTTTATTATACCATATATTACGGGTGAAAATCCTTGTGAGATAAGGAGTATATTTTATATACGAACTATGGGGGCATCATTTGTAGACCTGTAAAGGGGCATAGCAAAATTGTACCAATGCAATGTAGGAAATACTTGAAAGGGGGATATGGAATGTGGTATAGTATTGATTAGTGAAAGACTTATGTAACGATTAAATAAAATGCGTTAGAAATTAAGACTTTTTCTGAAAAAGTTCTAAAGAAAATCAAAAAGAACGTCGGTGCAGTAACCATGCGGTCTGAGAGCACTTTTTGAAAAGTGATATTACATTAAAATTCAAAATGGGCTGAGATCGTCGGAAACTGTATTTTGAGTGGCTTAGTTATGCGGATTCTAAGGGGTACCCTTTAGAACACTTTCCCCATTGCGGGGACTGAAACTTGAAGGAACATTAAGTCCCCCAATAATCCTTTGCTTTAGAACACTTTCCCCATTGCGGGGACTGAAACGTTTTTAGTGTGGTTAAAAACCGACGGTCTTGAACTTTAGAACACTTTCCCCATTGCGGGGACTGAAACAACAGATTTGACTCTGCTAAACAAGAAAAGTCGAAGCTTTAGAACACTTTCCCCATTGCGGGGACTGAAACACATTTTTGTTTTCTCCTACATAACCATCTAATACAACTTTAGAACACTTTCCCCATTGCGGGGACTGAAACGGCTAAGAAATCAATTTCTTTGTCAATATCTTTTTTAGCTTTAGAACACTTTCCCCATTGCGGGGACTGAAACGCGTACATTAAACAAGGCACTTCCATCGAAATATCTTTAGAACACTTTCCCCATTGCGGGGACTGAAACCTAGGGCAGCCGTATTCACGTCCATACCAACGAAGACTTTAGAACACTTTCCCCATTGCGGGGACTGAAACCATTAGTTATGTGAAGTTCAAACTTCTTACATGACTTTAGAACACTTTCCCCATTGCGGGGACTGAAACACATGTAGTTTATCGTCATTTCGGACAAATTCAACTTTAGAACACTTTCCCCATTGCGGGGACTGAAACGGGAAGATATAGCTTCGAATAATTGAGAGGCTATTCCCTTTAGAACACTTTCCCCATTGCGGGGACTGAAACAGGAGACATAAATGAATAAACAAGAATTGATCAAACTTTAGAACACTTTCCCCATTGCGGGGACTGAAACAACATCCAATCCTCTTTCTAATTTAGAGGATCCTCCTTTAGAACACTTTCCCCATTGCGGGGACTGAAACTTATTTTCCTCCTAATTAAAATAATAAATAAATACTTTAGAACACTTTCCCCATTGCGGGGACTGAAACGTCTGAATCTCTCTGTTCGAGATAATTTCTCGAATCTTTAGAACACTTTCCCCATTGCGGGGACTGAAACTTTGAGGTGTACTTTGGAGAAACAATTTTAACTTCTTTAGAACACTTTCCCCATTGCGGGGACTGAAACGCTTACTATAAAAAGTTTCGGCGCCGATTCTTATTCTTTAGAACACTTTCCCCATTGCGGGGACTGAAACAGCCATATCATATAGCTTAGGAAGTTTTTCAAGTAACCTTTAGAACACTTTCCCCATTGCGGGGACTGAAACGCTTACTATAAAAAGTTTCGGCGCCGATTCTTATTCTTTAGAACACTTTCCCCATTGCGGGGACTGAAACAGCCATATCATATAGCTTAGGAAGTTTTTCAAGTAACCTTTAGAACACTTTCCCCATTGCGGGGACATCAAACTAACCTTAGCCTTTAGCTTAAATCCAGATATCTGTTCGTAAACAGTGCACCGCATTATTTACGTCCACCAATGAGGGGATATCAAACTAACCTTAGCCTTTAGCTTAAATCTAGATATCTGTGCGTAAACAGTGCACCGCACTATTTACGTCGACCAATGCGGGGATATGTAAAATTACGTTAGCCTAACCCCAGCGAACAGATATCGGTGCGTTATCCGGTAGGGTATCTCATCTTATGCATAAACAGTGCACTGCACTGTTTATGTCCAACCAATGCGCGGACATTATTTAATAGGTAAATGAAAAGAGAACCAGTTTAGCCAATCGCTTTTTGGTTCTCTTTTGTATTTTTGCCCTCTCAATAGAGAATGTTGACTGTTAGGAGTGTAAAAAAGGGTTTAATGAATTTCATATGGAATACTTTCACTAGGTAGTAAGGCCGTGCTATCACTGGATAGGCCCGTATGGTATAATTTAAGAAAGGAAGGAATTCCATGTACATTAAGTCATTTGATGAACTGACGTTTCAAGACAATTTTATCTTTCAGAAGGTGATGTTAAAGAAACCCATTTGTAAATCGGTATTAGAACGGTTGTTAGACATTTCGATTAAAGACATTGTATATATTCATGAAGAGAAAAATCTCGATGTACGGTGGGATACCAAAAGTGTACGTCTTGATGTGTTCGTCAATGATGATAAAGGAACGGTATTCAATATTGAAATGCAAACTAGCAAGGACATGGAAGAACTTGTAAAACGTACACGGTTTTATCAAAGCATTTTAGATATGTATCACATTCAAAAAGGGCAGAAGTATACGACGTTAAATGATTCCTATGTCATTTTTATTTGTACATTCTCAGTATTTACTGGAGATCGTCATAAGTATACGTTCAAAAACGTTTGTATTGAAGACTATGACATAGCCTTGAATGATGGTGCAACCAAGCTGTTTTTGAGTACAAAAGGAACACAACATGATGTGTCAAAACCGTTGCAAGCGTTTTTGGATTATATTGATGGACAGGAAGCAACGGATGAGTTGCTAAGAGATATTGACGATGCTGTACATGAGGTCAAGCATTGTGAAGCGTGGAAGGAGGAATACTCGATGTTATCTATGGATCATTATAAATATTGGAAAGAGGGTATTGCGGAAGGTCTTGCTCAAGGTAAGGCTGAAGGTAAAACTGAAGTTGTCATTCAGATGTTGCAAGAAAAACTGTCGATAGAAATGATTGCTCGCCTTACAAAGTTAACCGTGGAGCAAATAAAAGAGATTGAGCAGGAGAATGCATTACTATAAAGTTTATGAATATTTCGATTAATGACACTGTGTATATCTGACTCCTACGTTATTTTCCTTTGTACATTCCCTGTGTTTACGGGCAATCGTCATAAGTATACGTTTAAAAACGTTTGTATCGAAGACCATGATATTGCCTTGAATGATGGTGCAACCAAGTTATTTTTGAGTACAAAGGGAACTTAAAATGATGTGTCAAAACCTTTGCGAGGGTTTTTAGATTACATTGATGGACAGGAAGCGACAGATGATTTGTTAAGAGATATTGAAGATGCTGTGCATGAGGTCAAGCATTGTGAAGCGTGGAAGGAGGAATACGTGATGTTATCCATGGATCATTATAAATATTGGAAAGAAGGCATGGCTGAGGGCATTGCGGAAGGTCTTGCTCAAGGTAAAAGTGAAGGCAAAATTGAAGTTGTTATTCAGATGTTACATAAGCAATTATCCTTAGAAATGATTGCAGAGGTTACTAACTTTACAGTAGAAGAAGTAAAATCTATTGCTAAAGAACATGCACTAATGTAATGGAGTTATATGTTTGCAATATGCTGGTTACAATATATATTGTTATGAATACTTTTATATGAGTGTTCCTTATGGTTATTAAAAACCCAATAGGTAATAAAAAAGGAAAGCTGACGCTTATTTGTGGGCTTTCTTTTTTGTTTACCACAACCTTAAAATACATGTAGGTCAAGAGTATGTAATTGTATATGGCAAATCATGAACTCATAAGGATAATAGTATAGCTAGTCATGAGATTTTATGGATGAACTATCGGGGAAAAAATAACTTGCAAACTTTCATATAAGGTATACTAAATACATCGTTGTGAAAGGTGGTGAAAGTATGGAAGAATTATTATTGTTGTTATTGTTATCCGGCGCACTTGATGACTAATCGGTGCTGCTGATTTAAAGAGTTATACTGAAAAGAGGTGAATATATGTTAGAGTTAGGCTTATTACTATATATGTGGATGCGGGATTAATAGATATAGAGGCTCCTCCCCTGGAGAAGACAACTTTTGATGATTAATAGGTAAATTATAGCTTAAGTAAATGTGGTGAGATTATGGTAGCTTTATATGGTCCAGCATATGTAGGTGAATGGATAGCCTTTGAGGGGGTATAAGAATATAGGATAGAATACTAATGAAAAGCATTTTATAACATGATAGAAGGACTTATATAAATGATGAAAGGAAAATGTAAGATTAGATAAGAGCAGTTGTTCCAGAGAGCAACTGCTTTTTAGTGGAAAAGATAGTGTAAGATGTTGAATTGCATATAGGTAGTGTACTAGTAAGTGGTGGTTTTCTAGAAAGAATCAATGATTTCTAGAGTTCTAATATAATTATGAGAATGATCTAAATTGTATGATGAGGTATAAAATACTTGAAAGAACAAAGCGGACTATGGTATAGTATTAACTAACAAAAAGATTACCTAACTATTAAATAAAATATATTAGAAAGTAAGGCTTTTTCTGAAAAAGCTCTAAAGATATTCAAAATCTGCGCCGGCCCAGTAGCTATGCGGTCTAAGAGGTATTTTTGAAATACAGTGTTAGCGCTATTTTTCAAAAATCCAATCTGCGCCGTAAAGTGGATTTTGGAGGGCGTGGTTATGCGGTTTTACATGCTAACTGACAGATATCTATGCGTCAACGATGCACTGCATCATGGATCCATTTAATTTAGTAATGATGATGATGATTCGATTTGACAGATATCTATGCGTCAACGATGCACTGCATCATTGACGTCCACCAATGCGGGGACTGAAACCTTAATTTAAGAGCCTTTGTTAGCTCTTTCATTAACTTTAGAACACTCTCCCCATTACGGGGACCGAAACGCGTTAGTAATAGCCGTATTAACAGTGCCACCAGTGACTTTAGAACACTCTCCCCATTGTGGGGACTGAAACGTAGCTCCCCCAAACTCATTGTTAATTCGTGTAATAACAGTTTCTTTAGAACATTCTCCCCATTGCGGGGACAGGCGAAATAAGGATAGCCTTTTGCATAAGATCAGATATCTGTGCGTTATCCGACAGGGTATCTCATCCTATGCATAAACAGTGCACGGCACTGTTTATGCACGACCAATTCGAAGGCATGCAAAATGAAAAGAACCACTTAGCAATTTGCTAGGTGGTTCTTTGTTGTGAATAAAAGATTAACTATCGGGGATTTTATAAATTAAAAATCATCCTTTGCGATATACTGATTACATAGTAATGAATTGATGAGTTTATAGTAAAGGAGTGAGTTCTATGGAGTTTATTAATATGACGGATCATAGTGTATCCATTATGGATATGAAAGGACGGGTCATTGTATCGATTCCAGCGAGTAATAAGGTAGCAAGGGTGAGAAGTAGGAGTGAAAAAATAGGCTCCTTTTGTTGTAAAAACTTTACCTATCGAGTGTATGATAAGGATGGTAATTATACAATACATGAGGTGAAAGGAAACCCTGAATCAGGTGGTCTTGATTTTTTTCGTATGGAATATACTGAGGTTATAGGTGCACCAGAAACAATCGAAAAGGGAGTATACTATATAGTAAGTGCCATGGTATCAGCACGAATCAATCATCCTCAGGTGATAGCGCCAGGACAAATTGTAAGAGACTCAACAGGTAAAGCGGTTGGTTGCTGTGGCATTAGCCTACAAAAATATGCATAAACTTCTTTCAGAGGAACACAGTTAGAAGTAGCAACCTTGTGCCGGCGTTTTACTTGTTACATAAGCCAAACGCAAGAAAAGCGAGGCATATCCCGGAGTAAACCTCAGTGGAACGTCAGTTTACGGAGGGATGTGCCTCGCTCTTTCCTTTACTTAATGTACAAATATAGCCACAGGTTGCATAGCCGAGCAAGAGACGATATAATTTTAGTGGTGATTAGAAAGGAAGTGATTGTATGACTGATGAAGAGTATATGCGTGAAGCCTTGCTAGAGGCCCGTAAAGCTTATGATATGGGGGAAATTCCTATTGGTGCTGTATTGGTGCATGAAGGCAAAATTATTAGTCGTCATCACAACCGTCGTGAGGTTGATCATGATGCGACGGCCCATGCAGAGGTCCTTGTCATCCGTGAGGCGAATGCTATGCTTGAAAGGTGGCGGTTGACCGGTTGCACGCTTTATGTTACCATAGAGCCGTGCCCTATGTGTGCTGGAGCTATTATTAACAGTCGCATAGATCGCGTTGTCTATGGCAGTAGCGATTATAAGGGCGGTGCGGTAGAATCTTTGTTCAATGTACTTTCACATCCGAATTTAAACCATGAACCACAGGTGTTGGCGGGTGTATTGCAAGACGAATGCAGTCAAATTATGAAAGATTTTTTCAAAGAACGCCGACGTATACGGAGAGGTACTCAAGTGGCTGAAGAGTCCGCACTCGAAATGCGGTAGGTCAGGAAACTGGCGCGGGGGTTCAAATCCCCCTCTCTCCGCCAAAGTAAGGGCTGTATCAGTAGATGCAGCTCTTTTTTACTAAATTGTTATCCTTTGGAGGTATATCATGGAAGTGTATTATTCCCCCCTACAAGAGGTTAATCAAGAATTAATCCATAAACGATTAGATTTTTTGTTGCGCAAAATCGGCTTTGATGAAATTGGTTGCTCTGGCAAACGAGTGGCGCTACTGCGCAATGACTTGCATAGTGATTATGAGGCTTATGAAGCAGTAGTGGCTTATATGAAATCACGCATCGAATCCGAAGGTGGTACGGTGGTCTATGTAGATGAGCCTAGCAATAATTCTCGTGAGGTCATCATCCCTGATGGGGAATCTGTGAAAGTAGCCTATATTGATGAACGCATTACTACTAGTGATGTGGTGATTTCCGTGAATCATATTAAAGCGAATGAGTACAGTGGATTCTCTGGTGCTGTGAACAATACAGGATGGTACTCTGCAAGTTTAGAAGGTCGTCGTGAATTGGTGGCATTAACAGGTACTGAACATCATAAAGCGGTGGCTGAATATGCAGCAGCTGCCACTCGAAATCGTCAGCGTTTTCACGTAGGCGTAGCGATGGATATCGTAGCGGATTATGTGGATCAAGACAAGCTGAAAGAGGCAGGTGCTACCAATGAAATCGTAGGTAACTTGGGGATTGTCGTATCCTATGACATGGTGGCGATGGACGAGGCGTTGGGGGATATTATCACCCAAGCTACACCAGTAGAAAACGGCGTATTAAGCACAGTGGAAAAACGCACGTGGGATTATTTCAAAGATATTTCCCCTAATAGCGAATGGCAAGCCATCTTACTTCGTGCGGACCGCATGGGACTTGGTACACGTTCCTATGCCCTTGTGAAAGACGAAGAATTGGTCTTCTATGGTGAAAAAATTTAATAGAACATAGCTAGAACAATAAACAGCTTTTAGGAGTTGTAGAAAGAATAGCGTATGTTAATAATAAAAAATCTCTAGTCGTAGTGATTGCATAAGGCATAACTTGGACTAGAGATTTTTGTATGTGATGTATTGAATACATTTATAATAAGTATATCAATAAGGGGATACATTATGGGATAATAATTCTAATGAATTAAGATTGAGTGTAAAGATAAAAGAGGCAATATTTACCTTGTTATATTTACGGCCTAGTATTTATTAGATGTATTATCTAGGATAGTACATAATAATCAGTACTCCAATAATGGAGACAATGCCGCCGATGATATCATATCGATCTGGAGTAATACCATCTACATAATAGCCCCATAAAAGAGAGAGGGCGATGAAGATACCACCGTAGGCAGCATAGACTTTACCGAAGGGCGCTTCTTGTAAAGTAGGGATAATACCATAAATAATGAGGGTAATAGCCCCTGCGAGCATATACCACGGGCTTTTATCATCTTTCAGATATAGCCATACTAAATAGCCACCACCGATTTCGGCAATACCGGCTACAATAAAGTAGAATATGGATAAGAGAATTTGTGACATAGTGGTTACCTTTAGAATAATTGGCCTTTTGAAGGTGGGTTAAAGTACATATTATAGGATTTAAGGAAACTGTACATAGCAGCCATATAACTAGGAGAAAACATATGGGATTTTAAAGGTGGTAATAGAGAACTCGAAGGGTTGATATATTGGTATGGCATTTCTACTTGTCCGTTATAGTCATACGTTTCCATACCTCTGAATTGAAATGTTATACCAGTATCTTTCTTTAATTCAGCAGCTATAGCACCTGTTGTACTAAATTTTAATCGCAAAGAGTTTACAGAGCGGTTATAGTTGTAAAAAAATATTTCATCATGTTTTATTATTAAATTTTTATCATATGAAATATTGTAGCTTGTGGCATTTATAGTATAGTAAGGTGGGTTATATCTGATGACATTAATAGAAGGTATTTCTACATATTTATCAGTTGTTGAATCTGCATAAACTAGTTTATAACGATCTGGTGTATTTCTCAACTCATCTAATGACACTGCAAATGCTGACATTGTAAAGAGCGAAAAAATAGTTAGTAGAAAAAACAGTTTTTTCATAATCGTACCTCGTTTAATACATAATAAATGATATATACTTTCATTATATAAACTGTCCATAATAATTTCAACTAGTAAGGCATAAAAAAGCAACCAATCCGAAGACTGGTTGCTGTAGTATCCTATTATTTGGAGTACAATTTTAACACTATCATAAAACGACTTATTTACTGCATTTATAGCAGTTTTAATTTTAATAAATTAAGCAACAGTTGAGTAACACTTGAAATTTTAGAGAAATTTTAAGCGTTTA
>UQVF01000005.1 GCA_900544365.1 uncultured Veillonella sp.
ATAGCTCGTGCTAAGAACTCTTTATATGAGTAGCCCCCACATTTGACAAAGAGCCCATTATAATCCATTTAGATATAAAAAAATAGACCAACCGAAGTTGGTCTAAGTGGTGCCGAGGACCGGAATCGAACCGGTACGGTTATCTCTAACCGACGGATTTTAAGTCCGTTGCGTCTGCCTGTTCCGCCACCCCGGCATGGGTGGAATGTTGTGGAGGCGGCACCCAGAATCGAACTGGGGAATAAAGGTTTTGCAGACCTCTGCCTTACCACTTGGCTATGCCGCCAAAAAAGTGGAGCGGAAAACGAGATTCGAACTCGCGACCCCCGCCTTGGCAAGGCGGTGCTCTACCGCTGAGCTATTTCCGCAAATGGTGCCTCAGGGCAGAATCGAACTGCCGACACACGGATTTTCAGTCCGTTGCTCTACCGACTGAGCTACCGAGGCAAGTAGTGGCGACCCCGATCGGATTTGAACCGACGATCTTCGCCGTGACAGGGCGACATGTTAACCGCTACACCACGGGGCCAATTGACTACTTTGTTAGTATACCCTATTTCATATCTTTCGTCAACTACTTTTTATATTTTTTTATAAAGATTTTGTATTTCTTTAAAAACTTGGCTGAGATGTACGTAATACACTCAATCATATCATTAGCCTTCTCAGAAAGTCTATTTAACTCTAGGTGATATTAAATAATGGTTGGTTACTAGTTCATTGGCTAATATAGTACTTACGCCATGACCAGGATATACCACATAGGATGCATCTAACATTTTTATTTTTTCTAATGTTTTTTTCATAGCCACTAGATCACCATTATAAGTATTTACTTTTCCAACGGTCCCCTTAAATAGGGTGTCCCCTGTAAATAAGACATGTTTATATCCAATAAACACACTACCTGCACTATGCCCAGGCACTTCCCAGACATTCAACGAAAAAGGTCCTACCTGAAAACACCCTTCTTGTAACGTCACATAGGGGGAAGTAAAGCGTTCCTTATATCCTGATGGCATGCGTCGTTTAACTAGCAATAATTCTTCATCTCCACTATGCATATATACAGGAATATGGTAAGTCTCCACTAGATCATCAACAGCACAAATATGGTCTGCATGTCCATGCGTTAATACGATACCCACTGGCGTTACATTATGTAACTCTTTCATAATCCGATGTCCATGAAAGCCCGGATCGATAATAAGCGCATATCCATCTTCTTTCAGAATATAACAATTTGTTTTATACAAGCCTTGAGGAGTTCTTATAATGTCCATCGAATCGTCTATAGCCTTTTTCTTTCTTTGTAAAATATCCACGCCAAAAACCTGGATGCAATAATACTAATAAGGTAAATAACTCTAGCCGCCCTAATAACATATCAATAATACAAACTATCTTTGCGATAGGGGCTAATATAGTAAAACTTTCAGTAGGTCCTAATGAGCCAAATGCAAGACCTACATTCCCCAAACTTCCTGCTACTAATGGCATCACATCTGCTAAAGGCAATCCCGTTGAGGAGATGATAACTGAGGAAATACCAAAGATTAACATATAAAGAAAAAAGAATTGTTGCGTAATTTGTAACCATTTATTAGGTAAGACGTATCCGTTTAGTCGTACCAATTGTACCATATCAGGATGAATTGCTTTTCGTAGATAGAGAATACTACTTTTTGCCAAGATAATTATCCGTATGATTTTAAGCCCCCCTGCAGTTGAACCACTACAACCACCAAAGAACATTCCCATAAATAATACCATTTGTCCCAAGCTAGGCCATAAATTATAATCCGCAATGGCAAATCCAGTCCCTGTCTGCATAGAAACAAGTGTAAAAATGGCATTTCGTAAATGTTCAATATTGGCATCTCCAGCTTCCCATATTAATGCAAATAAAACTAGGCTGGATCCAATTGCCAATGTAATAAGGTAGATTCTATACTCAAAATCTCTCCAAATCTCTTTGATACCACGTTGCCATACAGATTGATAGACCGCGAAATTTCCACCTGCCAATATCATAAATACTACCAATATGATACAGATTAAATAGGAGTCAGCATATTTAAATGCACTCCCTGTAACCGGTGATAAGCCTCCTGTAGCAACTGTAGCAAAAGTAAAATTAAGTGCTTCAAATACACCAACTCCACTTAACCACAATAAAAAGGTACAAGTAAAGGTAAATACCAAATAAATTCTAAGCAGATTCCCGGCCATAGATTGAATTCTAGGTAATACAACACCAGGTCTTGGCACAGAGGCTTCCGCTTCCACCAATGGAGCTACTCCTGTTCCCAAGTTCCGCAAAAAGGCAAGGACTAACACAATCATTCCCATACCGCCAATCCAATTAGTAAGCCCTCTCCATAAAATAAATGCCCTAGGCAAAGCACTGACATCATCAATCATACTTCCACCTGTAGTTGTAATACCTGAAACAGACTCAAATAAAGCATCTACAAATTGTTCAAGCACTCCACTAAAGTAGAACGGCAATGCAGAAAATATAGAAGCCAAAATCCAAGTTGCGCTCACTACTAAAAATCCATCTCGTACACTATACACATTCGTATTTGTTCCATAATGATATAATAGAAACCCTACTACTCCTGTTATACCTGATGTGATAAGAAAGGAGTAGTAAAAAACTCCTTCATCTAATATACCAAAGAAAAAGGGAACCATAATAAAGGAAGCTAATATAAGCATCACTTGTCCTACAACTCGCATAATATTTTGAATGCGCATGCTTCCTTCTCCTTTCAAATGTTTTATTATTTATTAATGTATGCTAATAAAGAATTAATATTTTCTGGCAATGTAAAGATAACTATATGGTCACCTGCAAGAAGTAATGTATCTCCTTTGGGAACAATGGTTTGATGTTCTCTAACAATAGCTCCCACTAATGATTTTCCAGGCAACTTCAGGTCTTTTAAATATTTATTTAGCAAAGACGTTTTTTCTGTCACTTCTATTTCTACCGCTTCAGCTTTAGAGCCTTCAAAGGTAAAAATATTAATGAGATTTTCATCTTCTCGAATTAACCGTAAAATTTGCCCAGATGTTAACAATCTTGGTGAAAATGCTACATCAATACCCACCTGCTCCATCAAGGTAATATATTCTAATCGTCCGACACGAACAAATGCTTTAGGTACTCCCATATGCTTCGCTAATAATGCCACTAATAAATTGAGTTTATCATCATCCGTCAAACAAATAATCACATCCGTGTCGCTAATTTCTTCTGCTCCTAACAGGTCAATATCTGTTCCATCACCATGAATCACAATAGAACGATCTACCATAGCAGCCAACTGCTCACACCGCTCAATATCTTTTTCAATAACTTTAACATCATATCCATCTTTCTCTAGAAGTAATGTTAAATTTCGACCTATAAGCCCTGCACCGATAATAACAACCCGTTGTGTAGGTCGAGTAGTCTCATGTAACCATTCCTCTACTGTATCAATACTATCAGTAGCACCTAAAAAGAATACATTATCCATGTATTCCAACGTACTTTCACCGTGAGGAATGATCATTTCTCCGCTTCGCATAATACCTACAACCAGTACATTAGGTGGTAATTCTAAGGAGCGTAAGGGAATCCCCATAATATCATGATTATTTCTAATTTTAAATTCTACCAAACGCACCGCTCCACTAGCAAATTCTTCTACATCGAGTGCTGCCGGCGTTTTTAAAATTTTATAAATCTCTTGCGCTGTTACCATTTCAGGATTGATAAACAGGTCTATTCCTAATCTCTCACGAATCAGTAAGTTCGTATCATTTTCATACTCTGTTTCACGAACTCGGGCAATAGTCTTAGGAATGCCTGCCGCCTTACCTAACATACAAGCTAGCATATTGACTTCATCGGAATCAGTAACAGCAATGAGCATACCAATGTCATCAATTCCTATTTCTTGTAACAAAGCTATGCTACTACCATTTCCCTGTACTAAATTTACATCTAAATTATTTTCTAGATTTTTAATACGCTCTCCATTTTTTTCAATAACATACACATCATGTTGATCTTGCGCCAGACGCTGCGCTAAGGAATAACCAACTTTACCAGCACCTACTACCACAATTTTCATGACATATCCCCCTCAATTGGATTCCTCGACCATTACAGACTGTTCACCTACTGCTAGTAAAGTAGTTTGTCCTTTATCTGTCAACATTGTCCATCCATCTTCTTGCACAATAAATCCTGATTTCATCAGATGTCCTAAGGCACGTTTGAAAGCCGCCTTGCTGATGTTGAATTTATCTTTAATGATAGGAGCTGATGTACTATCGCCATACGGCATACGTCCATGACGACTACCTAAGTAGGTCATAATTTTTGCGCCATCCGTAGCAAGTGCCTCTTCTTTGACGGGACGCATAGAAATATTGATACGTCCATCATCACGTTTAAACGTAATACGCCCTTCAACAAGCTCGCCTACTTTTAGTTGTCTTGTCATTTCACTACGATGCATGAAAGCAATCCATCGTTCAGGAGTAATCAAAAACGCTCCTTCACTGGTCATGTTGTAAATGGCACCTTTCACCATGCCCCCAATCTTAGCATCCGTAGCAGGTTTTGAGGCACGGCGCATAGCATCATCCACATCCATAGACACCGCCAAACGGCCTGATTTATCACTATAGAGACGGACCCAAACTTTTTCACCATTTTGAGGACGCCCACGCATCTCTGCATGAGGCATGAAAATCCCACGTTCTGTTCCCACTTCTACGAAGCAACCAAAATTTGTAGTATTGATGACCTCTACATAGCCAATCTGCCCTTCTTTCATAGCCGGTAATCGCATACTAGCCGTTAAGCGACCTTTCGGATCTTTGTAGAGAAATACTGTTACTTCATCTCCAATAGCAACGGAACTTGTTTGTTGTTCTTTATGCAATAGAATATCATCACTTGTATTACCCGTTTGACCATCTAAAAATGATCCTTGATCACTTTGACGCAGTACCTTCAATGTAGCAATGGTATTCTCTGATAAGCTACTAGCCATATTAGACTCCTTCAAAGGATTCTCGTGGTGCATCCTTCCACAATTCTTCTAATCCATAAAAGTGACGATGTTCTCCACTAAACACATGGGCAATCACATCGCCAAAATCCAGCAATATCCAATCGCCTTCACGATATCCTTCACGATGTAATACAGTCAGTCCATGTTCTGCACCTGCATCTTCAATGGCATCTGCCACACTTTGTGCATGTTTCACATTGTTAGCTGTAACCACTAAGAAATAATCCCCTAACATCGTAAGACCTTCCATATCCATAATGGAAATATCTTCGCCTTTTTTATCATAGCCAGCTTGCGCTAAGATTTTTACCGTTTCTAAAATATCTTGTTTCTGTTTCATTCTAACTCCTTATCTTGATGTAGGACTCCCAGGTTCTGCTTTCTCTTTGGTGCCCTCTATTTCCTTATCCTTTGATTGTTTTCCACTTTCTTTAGACGAATCCTTAGCCCCATCTTTTAGAGAATCATCAATCACAGGAATCACTTCTGCATCACTTGGAATATCACCTACTGTTATGCCCACCAATTGTTGTAATTCCACTGGTTCCACATTCCAATAGTCCACATGATCTATCGTTTCTGGGGATCCGGGTAAAATGTACCAGCGCACTTTATCTTTCGGGAACTCAATTACTTTTGTCACAAAACGAACCCCGTCCCATGTGCTCACATTGGTACTGATATGGCTCCATTGTCGCCATACTCGAAAGGCTGTTCCCAAACTAACATGATTGCGTTCTCGTTCCAACATAGATTTTAACAATCTCTCTTGATGCATAGTCCGTGCTAATGTATCACCTTCATGATTGATAAATCGCATATATCCAAAGGCTGTATCATTAGTCAAATCTTGATACCCTTGATGAATATTGATATCCACTTCACCAGAAGAGGTATCTCGATGTACCATTGATTGTTCCACATATAAACTCGGTGTACCAAAAATATTCATCATGGAATGGAAACTATCTTGATCCACCACCGCATAATGAGGAATAACAATATGGAACATGTCTTCCACTACAGCCTTTGTTAATTCAATACCACCTTGTGCATAGATATCATTAATCCGTTGCGGCGCCTCATTATGGCGATTAATAATCTTACTATTACTTGGAATGCCAATAATTTGCATAGTTTTAGCATCCAAATTGAAAGCCACTACGTATATTGCATCTGCTTGTTGTGGTTGACTTTTATCAACACCTACAATTAGCATATACGAAGTCTTGATAGAATTCATATCGATAGGCGTTGTATTCGTCACAACCGGCAATGGATGCGATTCTTGGCTAGTAGCAGGTGGTGATATGGAACTTACCGCACTGCGTATGCCCCATACTGCCAATCCTACGATTGCTATAAGGAGGATGAAGGCTCCTATAATTCGTCCCCAACGCAGTCCATTTCGACGTGGTTTGCGTCGTATCTTTTGATCCATTTATGCATCCGACCTTTCTAACAATACACTATTTCTACCTCGAATAGTATCCACATGTATACTTAACCCTTGATCTAGCAAATGACGTATCGTTCCATCATAGGCGGTAACAACAGCAGCATTCAAATCTTGAAATGCCAACGCTCGTAGTTCTTCTATACCTGGAAAATCACGGTTTGGCTCAATATAGTCTGCTAGAAATATAATCTTATCCAACACACTCATATGTGTGCTGCCTAATGTATGAACACGAATAGCTTCACAAATCGATTCATCTTCTATATGTAACTCTAGCTTAGCATAAGCTGCTCCTGCCGGTCCATGTAGTAATGCACCATTTTGGAGCATCTCCGAATCCACTGGAATCTCTGCCTTTTGTACCATGTCCTGCATGCACTGCATAGGACTTTCTTTCATCACATCATGCAATAAAGCCGCTACTTCTGCATTATATATGGATATACCATAGTGGATAGCTAATCGTTTTGCCATATTCACCACACCTAACGTATGGGCAAATCGTTTCGATGAAAGCCGACCTTTCACAACATATTGAATCTCTTCTATTGTCATATTCTCTTTCACCTGCGTATACCTTTCTAAGAAATCATGAAATTCGATATTTCCATGCTAGATACTCACACGTTATAAATCTTGTGTCTTTTTATATATTGATACACTGATCTTGGCAACATATATCGTGTCGATAATCCTTGACGTAAACGATATCTGAGATCTGTAGCCGACAACTTTATCTCCGGCACTTCTAGTATATGAATACGACTTCCTCGTTGTCCAAACCATTCAATGCTTTCACCGATATCTTCTGTAGCACCAGGACGAATTGCCCCGATGAACTCACACATATCTAGCAGTTCCTCAATATATTTCCAAGTTGGCAAATTCTGAATCGTATCTGTACCGGCAATAAAGAAAAATTCCGTAGTTGGTCCATATGTATTATAAAAATATCGCACTGTATCAATGGTATAAGATTTGCCTTCTCTTTTCATCTCTACATCAGACACAAGAAAATTAGGGTTATCTAATACAGCTGCATGTACCATTTCCAAACGATACTTTGCCTCAATCACATCCGCCTCCTTATGAGGAGGTTCTTTAGCTGGCACAAAAATAACACGATTTAAGTTGAATGCCTCTAAGGCCATTTCTGCAATCATAAGGTGCCCCAAATGGATGGGGTTAAAAGTGCCCCCTAGGATGCCAATTCTCTTCTTATCTACCATGTAACCACGCCCCTATACACACTAGCGAGACCACTCCTAGTATGCCCAATACAATGCCATAATACTTCCATTCATAAGAGCCCTTAGGCGACTTAATATACTGGAAGTAAGCTTTTAGATGCACTAATTTCATCGCACCTGTCCATATCCAAAGACGAAATATTTATAGCTTGTTAAGGCATCTAATCCCATAGGCCCCCGAGCATGTAATTTTTGTGTACTAATGCCAATCTCAGCACCTAAACCAAATTCAAATCCGTCTGTAAAACGTGTAGATGCGTTGACATAGACTGTGGAAGCATCCACCAAGTTCATAAATTGTTCTGCCTTTGTTGGGTCTTCTGTAATAATCATTTCAGAATGTTTTGTTCCAAATGTATTAATATGAGTGATAGCATCGTCAATGGAGGATACCACTTTAAAGTTCACAACATAGTCATTATATTCTGTAGACCAATTATCCTCTGTGGCAGGTTTCACCTGAGAAGATAGGCTTTGAATTTGTGCATCCCCATAAATGGCAACACTTTTTTCTTCCAGCATAGCTACAATCTTAGGGCCTAAATCTTGTAGTCTTCCTTCATGTAATAGAATCGTTTCCATTGCATTACATACAGATGGTCGTGATAGTTTTGCATTTTCCAATATCTGTAATGTCATTGTTTCATCAGCAGATGCATCCACATAGCCATGCACAACGCCACTACCCGTTTCTATAACGGGAATTTTACTATTGTTCACTACAAATTGAATCAATCCTGCCCCACCACGTGGAATCATCACATCGATCCATTTGCGTTGTGCTAGCAATTCACCTACAGCTTCACGTTCTAAAATAGATACAAGTTGAACAAGCTCTTTTGGGGCACCACAACGCTCTAAGGAGCCTTGCATAATTTGTACCATCGCCTCATTTGTTTGGTATGCCTCTTTACCTCCACGAAGAATGATGGCATTCCCAGTCTTAATAGCTAATGCTGCTGCATCCACTGTTACATTTGGGCGTGCTTCATAAATCATGCCGATCACACCAATAGGAATTTGTCGCTTTTCAATACGCAAACCATTCTCTAAAGTCCTAGTTTCTAGCACTGTACCAATAGGATCCCGTAAGTTAGCTACCTGACGAACACCTTCACAAATACCTTCAATACGTTCCTTCGTCAATCGAAGACGATCCATCATCACAGAAGGAACTCCATTCTCTTTGGCATGAGAACAATCAATACTATTCGCTTCCAAAATTGTGGGGATTGCCGTTTCTAAATCACAAGCAATCTGTTCCAAGATACGATTTTTATCATCTGTACTCAGCACTTGTCCCGCCATAGAGGCTGACCGTGCTGCTTTGCCCAAACTTTCAAAATATGCAGTATATGGATTCATAATTTACTCCTGTCGTAAGACAACTAAGTTATCTCGATGTACCACTACATGATAGGTATCACGAACACCTAGAATACTAGGGATATCCTGCGATTTATGGCCTTTAATCTTAAGCAAATCGGATAGATTAAAATTCACAATACCACGAGCTATTTCCTCTCCATCATGAACGATAGAAATCGTATCCCCTTCTTCAAATTGCCCTTCACCAGATAGAATGCCTACTGGTAAAATACTGGATCCATTGGTGAGTAATGCATCACGGCATCCTTTATCTACATAAATGGTACCTTGTAAACGCGTGCCAAATGCCATCCAACGTTTCTTGATTTGTGGCACATCTCGATGTGGCCAGAAATGGGTGCCTCGTTCTTCACCATTCATAATAGCTTTAATGCTATCTGGATGATCCCCAGAGGCGATAACCATATGAACCCCGGAATTCGTTGCAATATGAGCCGCTTGAATTTTCGTATACATGCCGCCTGTACCTAAGGAAGATCCGGCACCACCGGAAATTTCATAAATGTACGGCGTAAGAGTTTCTACTTCATGAATTAATGTAGCATTCGGATCGGTAGAAGGGTTCGCCGTATATAATCCTTCAATATCCGATAAGATAATCAATGCATCCGCATCAATAATGCTAGCAATATTAGCAGATAATGTATCATTATCGCCAATTTTAAATTCATCGATAGCTACTACATCATTTTCATTGATAATAGGAATAACTCCTAAACCAATAAGAGCCGTTAACGTATTTCTTAGATTAAGATAATGGCTACGCTTCACCGTATCCTCTCGGGTAACGAGGATTTGTCCCACCGTATGCCCATATTCAGCAAATAACTTCTCATACATGTGCAATAAAATCCCTTGCCCCACAGAGGCAGCCGCTTGTTTTAAGGCAATGTCATCCGGCCTTGACGTGAACCCCAATGAGGGAAGACCGGCGGCTGTAGCCCCAGAAGAAACTAAAATCATTTCTTTTCCTGCATTCGCTAAATTACAAATTTGGCGGACCAACACTTCCATTTTATCAATGTTAATACGTCCATTTGCATGGGTTAGTGAACTTGTTCCTACTTTAACAATCACTCGTTTCGCCTGTCGTAACTCTTCTCTCATCGCTTCACCTCATACGGATTGATTATCTTGGCAACTCAATTTTTGGATCTTTTGCTTTTTTGTACAGTACACCATTATGTCCAATGATTTGTACTAATTCTGCTCCTAACATATCTGCTAAATGAGGCAAAATTTCTTTTGGGTCCTCCAAACAGTTGTTTAGAACCTTTACTTTGATTAATTCACGTTTTGTAATGGCAGCTCGTGCACTGTCGATAACAGGATCTTCCAATCCACCTTTACCAATCATCACAACTGCCGGCATAGTGCTTGCTAAAGCACGTAAATATCGTTTTTGTTTACCTGTCATTCTATCTCCTAATCATGGAAAGTGAATCGTTGGTCACCGATGACTACTTCATCGCCATCTTGGATGCCACGTTTTTTCAATTCCGCATCTAAATCCATATAACGCCAAATCTTTTGGAATCGTCTCAAGGCTTGTTCATCATCAAGATTTGTCATAGCCACCAATTTTTCAATACGAGATCCACTGATAATATAGGATGCATCATCGCCACGTGTAATAACGAAATCTGTATCAGGTTTTGCTTCATAGTATACAGTGTCATCCACCACTTCTGGTTCTGGCACGTAATTTTCAACATAATACCACGCACGTTCTACCAATGATGACAAACCTTCTCCAGTTAATGCATTTACCGCAAATACTTCATAGTCTTGATCAACAAAGTATTTTGTCACTCTTGGCAAGGTTTCTTCATCTTGTAACAAGTCCGTTTTATTCAATACAATTAACTGTTTTTTCTTACTTAGTTTTTCACTATATTTGGCTAACTCTTCATTAATTTTATGAAAGTCTTCAACAGGGTCACGGCCTTCTAATCCTGATACATCTAAAACATGTAACAGAATATTACTACGTTCTACGTGGCGTAAGAAGGAATGTCCTAAGCCAATACCTTCGCTAGCCCCTTCAATCAAACCTGGAATATCTGCCATAACGAAGCTTTTACCTGGTGCCACAGATACTACTCCTAACACTGGTGTTAATGTAGTAAAATGGTAGGCCGCCACTTCTGGTTTAGCAGAAGACACTTTTCGAATGATAGAAGATTTACCAACGCTTGGATAACCCAATAATCCCACATCAGCCAATACTTTTAATTCCAAATTCAACCAACGTTCTTCACCAGGTTCTCCCTTTTCAGCAAATGTTGGTACACGGTTGGCACTGTTTTGGAAGCGAGCATTACCACGCCCCCCTCGGCCACCTTTGGCAACCATGAAGGTTTGTCCATCTTCTACTAAGTCCGCCATTAATTTGCCAGATTCTTCGTCTGTTACCGTCGTACCCAAAGGAACAGAAACAATTAAATTTTCAGCACCACGACCATGCTTGTTGGCACTTTGTCCAGCTCCACCAGTATCGCCTTTAAATTGACGTTTATATCTAAAATCAACCAGTGTATTGATATTTCTGTCAGCTTTTAAAATGATGTCAGCACCTTTACCGCCATCACCACCATTTGGTCCCCCTTGTGGCACATATTTTTCTCGACGGAAACTACTCATACCGTTACCGCCATCTCCCGCTTTCACTAATATACGGGCACGATCTATAAACATATTTTTTTCCTCTAGCCCTATAGATAGAGCGGCCGAAGCCGCTATATCATAGAGTTTTTACAATTTCAACAGCACGTTCCATTTGCACATCCTCTTCAGGATTTGTCTTGGACGGCTCCACAACTTCATCTGGTTCAATACCAATACCATCGATAACTCTATCATTTGGTGTGTGATAGCGAGCGATAGTAATCTTTAAACCTTCTCCGTCAAGGCCTTGTACTACGCTCTGCACAGTACCCTTGCCATAACTTTTTGTACCTACAATGGTACCTGATTTTGTATCTTGCACAGCTCCAGCAATAATTTCTGAAGCACTTGCAGAATTACCATTAATCAACACAACTAATGGGATAAGAGGATACTCTCCTCTAGACATATAGGCTGTCGTTTTCCCTCGTCTCGTTTGTACCGTCACAATCGGGCCTTTCGGCACCAAATATTGTCCAATACCATGAGCCGTCGTAATTAAGCCGCCCGGATTATCACGTAAGTCTAAGACTAACCGTTTCATCCCTTTAGCTTGAAGGTCCTCATAGGCTTTCGTAAATTCATCTACTGTTTTTTCAGCAAATTGGGTAACACGAATATAACCAATATCTTCGGTTAGCATTTGCCCTTTTACAGTAGGCATTACAATCGTTTTCCGTTCAATAGATAGCTCTTGTTCTTCCCCATTGCGTAGGATACGAAGTACTACAACAGTCCCTTCTTCACCTCGAATGCGATTCGCTACGTCTTCTTTTTCAATATCAGACACAGGTGTGCCATCAATAGCAAGGATTTGATCTCCTTTTTGAAGGCCTACAGCTTCTGCCGGTTGCCCTTCCATCGTAGCACCTACTTTCAAAGTTTTTCCATCGGAAAAATCTAATAATAGACCAATCCCACTATAGGTAGAGGACGTGTGCATTTCTAGCTCTTTCATGTCATCCTTATCTAAATAGACAGTATGTTTATCATGGGTACCTTTGGCTAAGCCTTTCAGCATATTCACAAAAAGTTCTTCTTTAGCTGGAGGATCCATGGCCCATTGTGTAGTAATAAAGTAGGCGTACCCAAATTTAGCAATTCCCAAAGGGGACCCTGATATAAACCAAAAGAACGCAGTTAATCCAATTAAAAAGGTAAGCATCCAAGTGAATGCAATTAACAAATAATATTTGATGAGATCTTTAATACTATCGTGTGTAAGATTGTCTTCTACGCTTATTATATTACCAGCCTCATCCTTTGTAATGACTTCATATCTTACACCTAAAAGGTAGGTCTTGGCTTTATGCCAGATAGATTGTTTTCCTTTATCTTCCATAGTCTCCTCTATAAGTATCCCATCGGATCCGTTGGTTCCCCATTAATACGCACCTCAAAATGAAGGTGTGGACCTGTAGAACCACCCGTATTACCTGAGTAGGAAACTACTTGACCTTTTGATACCGTTTGTCCAGGGCTTACTGCTACATCACTATTATGGGCATACAAGGTAGACATACCATTTCCATGGTCAATGATGACAGTGTATCCGTATGGCATAAAGGAGGACGGTTTACCCGTATCCACTGACCCAACCAGCTTCTACGACAACGCCACCATCAGCTGCATGAACCGGAGTTCCTTCATCCACCCCAAAGTCAGTGCCGGCATGAAGACGACGTGTGCCATAAATTGGGTGAATACGCCAACCAAAATCAGATGTGATAGGAGCCACGACTGGTGCTGCTAATTGGCCTGTACCTTGTACCCATGTAGCTCCACCACCGCTACCACCTTGGCTAGCAGCAGCTGCTGCAGCCGCTGCACGTTCTGCCGCACGTTGTTGCAACATCGCTGTAATACTTGCGGAAGATGCCATTAACTCATTATAAGCACGCTCCGCAGTATCTCGGTCATTCATAGCCCGTTCTAACACAGCTTGACGTTCTGCTTTTTTCTGATTAATTAGGTTTTGCTTTTCTTGTGCTACTTTTTCAAGTTCCAATACCTTAGCGCGATCTTCCTCTAACTTAGCTTTTTTGCTAGCAATTTCCTCCCGCTCTATTTTAATGGTGTTGATTAAATCCATATCAGATTGTAAAATGCGTTTCAACATTTCCATACGGTTTGCAAAATCGCTGAAATCTTTAGATCCCACCACAACATCTAAGTAGCTTAAACGACCATTGATATAGATATCTCGTACTCGTTTATAGAATACTTTTTCACGAGACTGCAACCGGGCTTGTGCTGCTTTCAATTCAGCTTCTGTTTTTGTAATATCTTTATCTAATTGAATCCGCTCTGCCTGCACTTGTTTTAATTCTGCTGTAGCAGTATCTAAATCACGTTGTATAGCATGTAACTGTTCATATACGGTACCAATCGTTTTTTCAGCTTCTGACTTTTTATTCGCTTCATTTGTCATTTGTTGTTGGATATTTGACAACTGATTCGTTAAGTCTTCATCTTGTGCTTGATACCAATACGGTGTAGCCATCATGATAGAACCGCATAGTAAACTAGCTACTAGTGTTACTGTTTTTTTCTTCATCATTCCTACACTTTCATATATTGTTTTAACGAAATAGTACTACCGATGGCACCTACTACAATGCCTATACCTACTAAACTAGCCGACAATTGATAGATAAATGGCATCATTGGCACCAATGGCATAAAAGCAAAGTTTGAAATCACTTCCATAGTAATATAGCGGTAGAATTGCCATGTAGCAACCCCTGCAATAGCACCACCTATAGCACCTAAGAACATACCTTCCAATACGAAAGGCCAACGGATAAACCAGTTTGTAGCACCTACATATTTCATAATACCAATCTCTTTACGACGAGCAAATACTGTCAAACGGATTGTATTAGAAATAATAAAGAGCGTTGCCCCTGCAAGAAAAGCGATGAGTACAATACCACCGATGCGGATAATTTTTGTAACTTCAAAAATTTGCTCAATCACATCTTGTCCATAGTGAGCGCTTTCAACCTCTGGGTATTTAGATACTATTTCCGCTGTGGATTTTACTTGGTCTGGTGTATTGAAAGTCAACACATAGGACGTCGGCAATGGATTATGTCCATCTAAGGATTCTACCAACTGCTGTTGTTCTCCTAAACGCTCTTTAAAGCGTTTCATCGCTTCATCTTTTGTGACAAATTCAATATCTTTTAGCTCTGGCAAGGCTTTTAACTTTTTGCCTAATTCCATCACTTGTGGCGTAGTTAAGTTGTCCTTCAAATAGATACTGATCTGCACTTGGCTTTCTAAATGAGATGCCAAATTATTAAGATTCACAACACCACAGGCAAACACACCTAGGATAAACAAAGACAATGTGACTGTGGAGATAGAAGCTAAGGACATCAATCCATTACGACGCATGGATTGAATGGCTTCTTTTATATAATACTTAAATGTTCTAATTTTCATGGAATGCGGCCCCTCTCATTTGATCACTTACTACACGACCGCCTTCTAAGGCAATCACTCGCTTGTTTAGATAAGACACCATATCCATATCATGTGTCACCATCACTACAGTTGTACCTGAGTTATTGATGGCTTTGAAAAGGTCCGAAATATCACGGCTTGTTTGAGGATCCAGATTACCTGTTGGTTCATCCGCAATCAATACCAATGGTTTATTCACAATGGCTCTAGCGATAGCTACCCTTTGTTGCTCCCCACCACTAAGATCTTGTGGCAAATCATTGGCTTTATCGCTCAACCCAACCAATTCTAATACATTTAAAACTTTCTCTCTAATTACTTTCGGTTTTTCCTCGATAACCTCCAAGGCGAAAGCAATATTTTCAAAGACTGTTTTTGATGGTAATAATCGGAAATCTTGGAATACAATACCTAACTTTCTACGCAAGTATGGTACTTTACTAGATTTGATACGTGTTACATCAACATCATTCACAATAACCGTTCCAGAATCTGGTGTCACTTCATGTGAAAGTAATTTAATAAATGTTGATTTACCTGCTCCAGAATGCCCACAGACTAATACGAATTCTCCTTTTTCAATATGAATCGACACATCCTCTAAAGCAACAGACCCATTGTCATATACTTTATGGACATTTCTAAATTCTATCATTCTATCATTCCCTTCCTATTTTCGCGCTATACCTCGTTTGGTAGCTGCCACAATATCAGCTGCTGTTAGACCATATTTTGCCATCAATTCTTTCGGTGTACCAGATTCACCAAAGGTATCCTTTACACCTACAAATTCCATAGGCACTGGACATTCTTTAACTACAACTTCTGCCGCAGCACTGCCTAAGCCACCAATTACGTTATGCTCTTCAGCCGTGATCAATAGACCTGTTTCTTTTGCTGCTTTCACAATCGCCTCTGCATCGATAGGTTTAATGGAGGCCATGTTGATAACACGCACAGAAATACCTTCTACATCTAACGCAGCTGCTGCTTCTACGGCAGGTCCCACTAAAGCGCCACAAGCGATAATCGTAGCATCCTTACCATCACGTAACTGTTGAGATTTTCCTGGCACAAATGTGTAACCTTCTGGTGTCACATCTTCTACACCGGCACGGCCTAACCTCACATACACAGGACCATGATACTCTGCTGCCCAAGAGATGACAGCTTCTGTTTCTGCTGCGTCGGCTGGTACTACGACCATCATATTAGGTAATGTACGCATGCAAGAAATATCTTCTAAACTTTGATGTGTAGCACCGTCTTCACCAACAGTGATACCCGCATGAGTAGCACATACTTTCACATTTAATTTTGGATAACATACAGCATTGCGTACTTGTTCAAAGGCACGACCTGTGGCAAACATAGCAAAGGAAGACACAAATGGTACTTTGCCTGCTGCTGCCAAACCAGCGCCTACAGAAATTAAGTTTTGCTCTGCAATCCCTACATTAAAGAATCGTTCAGGATATACTTTTTTAAATTCATCAGTTTTTGTAGATTTGGATAAATCTGCATCTAATACAACAACATCTTTATGAGTGGCACCCACTTTAACTAAGGCTGCACCATATGCTTCACGAGTCGCTTTTCCCATGATTACACCTCCAACAATTCCGCTACAAATTTGTCACATTCTTCTTGTGATGGCGCCTTCCCATGCCAGCCTGCTTGGCCTTCCATAGCATGTACACCTTTACCTTTGATAGTATTCATAATCACCATAGTCGGTTTGTCTGTCATCGCTTTTGCTTCTGTTACTGCTGCATGTAAGGCATCTAAGTTATGACCATCCACCACGATTACATGCCACCCGAAAGCTTTAAATTTTTCATCAATTGGTAATGGACTCATAACTTTTGTGATGTCACCATCGATTTGCAAGCCATTAAAATCTACAAACGCTGTCAAGTTAGACAATTTGTAATGTGCTGCAAACATCGCAGCTTCCCATACTTGTCCTTCTTCTAATTCGCCGTCACCTAGTACAGAGTATACACGGTAAGAAGCTCCATCAATCTTACCTGCCAATGCCATACCACATGCTGAAGAAATACCTTGTCCCAAGGAACCAGTAGACATATCTACACCTGGAATATATTTCATGTCTGGATGACCTTGTAAGATATGGTCAATTTTACGCAAGTTTAGTAGTTCTTCTGTTGGAAAGAATCCTTTTTCTGCTAACGTAGCATACAGAGCTGGTGCAGCATGTCCTTTGGATAAGACAAAACGATCACGGTTTGGATCTTTCGGCTCATTTGGATTTACATTCATTTCTTGAAAGTACAATAAGCTCATCACATCAGCAATGGATAAAGATCCACCTGGATGACCAGATTTTGCTGATGTTACAGATTTCACGATGTTTACACGAATCGCTTTTGCTTTTTCTTGTATCAATTGTTTTTGTTCAAGTGTTAACATACTATACCCTCCCGTGTTATACACAATTCTAAGGTAAATTATTTATCATGCAGCATGCCAATGGCAATGCGGGCATTCTCTAATGCATTTCTTCGTAGTTCATGAATGTTTTCTAGCGCAGCTTCCGTGAAAGTCTTTTGTTCCAACACTTCTACTGTACGTGCCACAATAGGTTCTACTGTCAATGTATGTAAATCACCTATCGGATCTTCACCAATCATATGAAGAAAGTTTAAAATTTTAGGGTCATAGGAGATCCCTAAGCAAGGTGTTTCCATTAACGCACTAAATACTAATGCATGGAGTCGTACACCTATCATGACATCCACGGAACCACTAAGCGCCAATAACTCAGTAGTGCTATATGAATCAGCTAGGACCGTGGACTTTGATTTCATCTGTTTAGCTATGGTTTTTGCTTCCAGCGTATCTTCCCTATGTTGCATAGGAATGAATATGATCTGTGCATCCTTTGCTGTCTGAATCTGGTCGAGAGCTTTTGCCAATGTTCGTTGATACTCTATGCAATCTTTCCAAGTACGTACGGACACCCCCACAATCGGTCGGTCAGAATCAACTCCATAGGATGCCAATATATCACGGCCCACCGCAGTATCTACTGGATGCATGCCCAACACCGCATCAGCAGTTACTGTAATTGGGGCATTATCAATCCCCAGTGAAAGCAGTTCCTCTTTTGAAGCGTGATCTCGTACGGTAATCATAGATACTTGATTCAATACACACCCCACCGTAGCCCGAGCCAAAGATTTACGCAAAGGCCCAATACCTTGGGCATAAATCATCACTCGTTTTCCCAAGGTATTCGCTAAAGCGATAATACTCAAATAGTAATATAAACTACGCGCGCTTGTTACATCCTGCAACAAACTACCGCCACCACTAATAAGCATATCGCAGGAATATATCGCTTGGTATATCTTCCACATATCAAATCGACCAATGGCTTTCACCTTGTGGGTGCTCGTAGTTTCCGCAGGATTCCCAGAGATGACTGTAATTTCAGCTTGTGGTTCTCTCTCCAGTAATGCTTGCAAAATAGAACTTAATAGCGCTTCATCTCCGGCATTACCAAATCCATAATAACCGGAAATGAGTATCTTACACATGGTTTTCACCTCGTCCTTGGAACCAACGAATGCCATAACCGATGAATCGTACCGCTATAATCGCTAGTAAACCGATGACGATACCTAATAGCAAGCCATCGTAACCACGAGCAATGGACATATACACTGGCGTACGCAAGTGACAGAATGTTTCTACCATGGAGGCAATACCAATGACAGCCCCTACGGATAAGGCAAAATGCAATACCATTGGAATGCGTCGTCCCACAGCATAGGCAGCCAGCATAAATGCTGGATGACCGATTAAAAATTCTTTTTCACGAGGGCGAGCGTACATGGTGTTTTCTAAAAATCTACGTAAAGCGAGTTCCCAAGACGGTACTGGTACGCCTGCCGTATGACCACTACGTCCTACAAAGACATAGGCTACCACAGTTAAAGCACCTAGGATTAATAAGCTATATACTTTAATATCTATTTGTACAAATTCTGTAATGAAAGATTTCACATCTTTCACAGAAGAAATAGTTCTGCCTTTCCAAATTGGAAACCGTTGTAAATAGGCAATAGCCGTCAATACTACTGGCGCCACAAAGGTTAATTTCACGCCATGGAATAAAGCAAATTCCATAAAGAACTGTGTACTACCTAACATGGCAGCAATACTAATACCACCAACGGCAGCAATCAAAGCCACCACCACCAGATATACTACAGACTCTACCGTACTTCTCCAAGGGGACAAACCCACATGGTTACGTTTCGACCAACAATCAAAAATCATCGTCATCGCCAATACTGGTGCCGATATAGCGGCTACCAATGCCCAAGCAGACATAATTTTTGTACCTGTAGTCATCACATATATGCCAATAGAAAAGATGGACCCCACAGCAAATAGGCCTAGTAAATATGGCTTTCGTATACGTATAAACTGACCTAATGTAAGTGTCGCTAAGCTTATTACACCTGTCATCGTTAACACTCGTAACATAGTGGTCGGCGTATATACTGGATAGACTGAGGCTTTCCCTGTGGTAAAGCCACGAGCTTGTAATTTATCTGTCACTTGTTTCGCTACAAATAATGTCGTTTCTAAGGCGGTTCTATTATCTACACCTTGTTCATATAATGGGAATAAATTGTAGCGGATATTTCGTTCAATATCACTAATGTAAAACCATTGTACCAATTCGCCTGGTGTAAGTTTGCGCACCTCTTCTTTCGATACAGTATACAATCTGCCTACTTTATAGTGATTGGCATTAGCCATTTCTAGAAATCCAGCTTGTGGGAAATATTGTAATTGGTTCACTGCTTCAATGCCAACTACAGGAATATTACGTGCTTCTAATTGTTCTAACGTACGATCCACATGCAATGCATATCCTAAAGCCTCTTTCCCTACAAAGACCATCCCTGTTACATTAGGGACTCCCTCAATTCGTTGGAACACATGGTCCACATCGTCCACGGTAACACCTTTATAGTTTGTTGGGCGTACAATGACATGGAATCCGAGATTCACCACCTCTTGAGCTTGTAACTTGGAAATCCCCAAATTCATATCTTTCATCGAATCACTTGGTAAGGCTAATCCTAACATAGGACCCAAGGATGTTTGCAACGCTGTGACTTTATCCTTACCTAGGCGGCGTATTAAATCTTCTTGCACCTCCTGAAAGTAAGCTTCTTTACCCGGAATCACGCCTACATAGGTCATACCTGGCTGTGCACCTTCCACTTGTAGCTGCTGTAAGTCATGGGAGCTATACATATGAATATGACCAGCATCTTTTTCTTTTTGCAGTGTTCTATCATAAATTGCTAAGGCTGTAATGCCAGATTTTTTAGCCGCTGCTACAGCCTCCGATAAAGAGCGTTTCTCATAGGCATTGGCACGAAGGAGCCCATCATAATCAATGATATTTTCAATCTGCTCCTGCTGCGCCTCAATATGATGACGTTCTTTCACCAATAGGAGTCCACTCACAATGCCTACACCTAGAAAGGCTAATAAAATCCATGTGTAAATAGATATTGTCTTTAATTTCATAAGCCCTCCTATTGTGCAACAGGATGCACAAATACATGAATTTCTTCACGCCCTGTTTCTACACGATCCAATTGAACTGGAATTGGAAATTTTCCAAAATCATAGAGAGGAATTGCTTTTACCGCACCACTAGATAAGCGATTTAAACTAGCTCCACCAATGGATAACTTTTCAGTGGCGAATTGTAATGTATTCCCTTCAATTTCCAAATGACCTTGGATAGTTACCTTACCGGAAAGAAATCCTCCTACGTCGATACGACCATTCATGACAACGCCACGATCAGAAATCTCCACAGTCTCAATAGATAACCCCTTCGCACTGGAACTAGATAAATGTTGTTCAATATATCGTTTCAAATCATCTTGATGGATAACACCTTCAATGTGACCTTGTCCGAAACTCGTAAAACGTAATTGTTGGTCAAAAAATAATTCTTTAGGCTCAATTTGAATTTGACGTAGATCAAATGTCAAACGTTGTACTTTTAACTTACCTAAAGTAATGCCTTCTAAATTACCGCGAAAGGAGTCAATCTCGCCTAATGCCAATTTAAATCCAGGAGAGGATTCAATACGCATAGATTGTTCATCAGGATGTAAAGTTCCTTCTAATCTTGATTCCACTTCATGACTCACAAGGGTAGGCAATAAAAAGGATGAGCCTCCTATAACGATACCACCTAGTATCAAGACGAATAGTATTGTTTTTAAAAAGAAATTTCTCACTGCCACTCCATTATATTGTTAAATTCGCTTCTTTCTTCAAGAAACCTTCCATAAATTGATCTAAATTACCGTCCATGACAGCTTGTACATTACCTGTTTCCACGCTAGTACGATGATCTTTAACCATATTGTACGGATGGAATACGTAGGATCGAATTTGGCTTCCCCATTCAATGGCTTGGTAAGTACCACCCAATTGTTCCTTTAATTCAGCTTGCTTTTCTAACTCTAATTCAAATAATTTAGCACGCAATAGTTTTAAACATTGTTCTCTATTTTGAATTTGTGAGCGCTCACTTTGACACTGTACGACAATCCCCGTCGGAGTATGTGTCATACGTACGGCAGAGTCTGTTTTGTTGATGTGCTGTCCACCAGCACCACTGGCACGATACGTATCCACTTGTACATCTTTCATATCTAAATTAATTTCTACGGTCTCATCAATTTCAGGCATCACGTCAACAGCACAGAATGAGGTATGACGGCGTGCGGCAGAATCAAAAGGAGAAATACGAACTAACCGATGTAC
Source organism: uncultured Veillonella sp. (assembly GCA_900544365.1). GTDB lineage: Bacteria > Bacillota > Negativicutes > Veillonellales > Veillonellaceae > F0422. Next base: position 22,158 of record UQVF01000005.1, read on the forward strand.
ACCTTTTTCAGATTTCATATAGCCAAAGGCATTTTCCCCTTTTATGAGGAACGTCGCACTTTTAATACCCGCTTCATCTCCTACTTGTTCATCCATGAGAGAAATGCTATACCCTTGTTTTTCTGCCCAACGCAAGTACATGCGAATGAGCATAGAGCACCAATCTTGTGCCTCTGTACCACCAGCACCGGCATGGAAGGTAAGGATGGCATTATTCTTATCGTATTCACCACTTAATAATAGCAATACTTCACGATGCTCTACTTCGTGGGTCAACTGCTCTACCATAGCAGTCAGTTCTCCTTCCATAGATACATCTTCTTCATCGATGGCCATCTCTAGCATGAGTTTTGCTTCTTCGATGTCTGTGACCAGCTTTTTATATCCTTCTACAGCATCTTTTAATTGTGTCGCCTCTTGGGAAATGTCACGCGCCGAATCTGGATCATTCCAAAAATCAGGATCACTCATTTTTATATCCAACGTTAATATGCGTTCTTCTTTTTGAGCGATGTTAAAGTGAATCCCTCATTCCAAAAATACGCTCCTCTAAATTGTCGATAGGACCTTTTAAGTCTTCTAACAATTTATTCACCTCTTTCTTTCATTCTATACAACAAATGGCCGCACAGGAGATGTATCACCTCGCTGCGTGGCCATGAAAGTCTAGTCTACGTTTTGTGGTTCCAACACGTCTTCATGGTGGGTCTTAGCATCAGCTAGATGATCAACCGGTTCTTCTTCTGCTATTGTTTCCACATTAATTTGGATACGGTATAAATACATAATAGTTTCATCCGTAATAGCTTCTTTCATACTTTCGAACATGTCATAGGCCTCGAATTTGTATTCTACTAATGGATTTTTTTGTCCATATGCACGTAGGCCAATCCCTTCTTTTAACATATCCATGGCATCCAAATGTTCCATCCATTTGCTGTCCACCACTTTAAGCATAATAGCTTTTTCAAGCTCACGCATATTGGTTTCCCCAAATAAGGATTCACGTTTTTCATACTCTTTGTGTGCAATGTCGATTAAATGCTCTTGCAATTCTGCACGACCATATTCTTCCATTTGCTCCACTGTTAACATACCTGGTTCTAAGAAGTAAATTTCTAAATGTTTTAGTAATCCTTCATAGTTCCATTCTTCTGGATATAGTTTTTCATCTGCATATTGATTCATAGAGTTGATAATTAAATTGTCAACCATATGCAAAATGGTTTCACGCAAGGATTGGTTATTCAAGATCAAACGACGTTGTCCGTATAATACTTCCCGTTGTTGATTCATAACATCATCGTATTCCAAGATATACTTACGAATATTAAAGTTATGATTTTCTACTTTTTTCTGTGCTCGTTCGATGGATTTTGTAATTAAAGAATGCTCAATTGGCTCATCTTCTTCCATTCCTAGTTTATCCATCATGCCAGCAATATTATCTGCGCCAAAAATACGCATTAAATCATCTTCTAAGGATAGGAAGAATTGAGAGGAACCATTGTCCCCTTGACGGCCAGAACGACCGCGCAATTGATTATCGATACGACGGCTTTCATGTCGCTCAGTACCTAAAATGTGCAAACCGCCTAATTCAGCTACGCCTTCCCCCAAGGAAATATCGGTACCACGGCCTGCCATATTCGTGGCAATTGTTACCATGCCACGCTGACCTGCATTCGCAACAATTTCTGCTTCTTGCTCATGATGTTTCGCATTCAGTACATTGTGAGGTACGCTTGCTTTTGTCAACATATCACTAAGCATTTCAGATTGCGTAATGGAGGTAGTACCCACAAGAATTGGTTGCCCTGTTTTATGACGTTCTACCACATCGCGAACAACGGCACGATATTTAGCATCTTTTGTTTTAAAGATTAAATCTGGCATATCCACACGTGCCAATACTTTATTTGGTGGAATTTCGTATACTTCTAAACCGTAAATGTTGTTAAATTCTTGTTCTTCTGTTTTCGCTGTACCCGTCATGCCAGACAATTTTTCGTACATACGGAAATAGTTCTGGAATGTGATAGATGCCAATGTTTGGCTTTCACGTTCTACACGTAGGCCTTCTTTCGCCTCAATGGCTTGGTGTAGACCATCGGAATAACGACGACCAAACATTAAACGACCAGTAAATTCGTCAACGATAACCACTTCGCCATCTTTCACGACGTAATCTTTGTCACGTTCCATCATAGCGTACGCACGAAGAGAGGCGCTTAACAAATGATTCAATTCTAAGTTAGAGGAATCATACAAGTTTTCGATTTGCAACATTTTTTCAACCTTTGCAATCCCTTCTTCTGTAGGAGCTATGGTTTTTTGTTTTTCATCGATGGTGTAATCTTCATCTTTCACTAGGTGTGGTACTACTTTCGCTAATTCATAATAGCGTTCTGTAGATCGTTCCCCTGGGCCAGAAATAATGAGCGGTGTACGTGCTTCGTCAATTAAAATGGAGTCCACTTCATCGACGATGGCATAGTTCAACGGACGTTGTACCATTTGATCCGCATGGACAACCATATTATCACGCAAATAGTCAAAGCCAAACTCATTATTCGTACCATAGGTAATATCTGCACCATAGGATTGTTTCCGTTGGTCATAATCTAAACCGGCTACGATTAAGCCCGTAGATAAACCAAGGAAGTTGTATAAACGTCCCATCCATTCGCTATCACGTTTCGCCAAGTAATCGTTCACTGTTACCACGTGCACACCTTTACCAGATAGAGCATTTAAATATACTGGTAATGTAGCTACCAATGTTTTACCTTCACCAGTACGCATCTCTGCAATATTACCACGATGCAATACAATACCACCAATCATTTGCACGTCAAAGTGACGCATACCCAATACACGCTTGGATGCTTCACGAACCACAGCAAATGCTTCTGGTAAAATATCATCTAATGTTTCACCATTAGCCAATCTTGATTTGAACTCCTCTGTCTTTGCGCGCAAAGAAGTATCACTCAAGGATAACAATTCTGGTTCCAATCCATTAATCTCTTCAACAATAGATCGAATCCGTTTAATTTCTTTTGCATTTTTATTGCCTAATAGTTTTTGTATAAAACCTAACAACTATCTCAACTCCTTATATGTGGAAAGTTTCAATTAAAGACTATGTATCTAAATTATTATAGCCTACTAGCAAGTAATAGTCAAAAAGAAGTGCTTTTTTTAAGCCATTTTCATGGAATACTCATAAAATAAATACTAGGAAGTCATCCTCTTTTATAACTTCCTAGTATCCATATTCTATATTCATTAATGTAATAAAGGTTTCTGTGCCTCTTGCATACGCTGTTTCATACTCCAACACTGATACGAACGTTGCAACTCAAGTAACTGCTCTTTCAAAGATTTTCCTTGCAGTAAATAACGAACTAAATCTGCAGACTTCCAATATAACTCATCAATCTTTACAGCTTTCACATAATTAATGGTTCCTTCATTGCAGATAATAACATCTACCAAACTTACATATTCTTCTACAATTCCATCATTAAAATTAGCACATTCCAACTGATTTTCAACAATAGCTAAATTCATACAGGTACAAAGCATACACATATAATCTACAGCCCCATCTAACTTTTTAGGTGTTAGCGCGGTCTGTAATTGTTGTTTAGCTACCTCTATAGAGGTACTAAAAAGAATTTTGTAAAATCCAGTTTTATCTAATGTATATTCGTATTCATTCATAGCTCTCTCCTCGATTGATTTTCTATTTCTTTCATACGCTGTTATACATAGCTCTACATAGTTCTACACACTCACCCGACCTAGGGTACCTCCTTTCTTACATATTATATATCAATATAGTTTATCACTCCAACTAGACCTTTGAGCGATATACATGACTTACATTGCATTTTGGGATTTATTATCATAGTATTTTCTTTTTTATCATATATAATTTTTCACAAATCGTCAATTACTTTTCATGATGAAAGCTATATTTATTAATCATAATAACTTATACTATCAGCTATTCTCATATCATACATGTAGACAAGATTATAGTTTTCTTATCTCTCTTAATCGATTAATACAGAATCAATCTATAATAAAAACAAATCTGCTATATACTCGGGCAACAAAAAAGCAGATACTATTTACACAGTATCTGCTAATCGTTGGTGCCGGAGGTGGGACTTGAACCCACACGGTGTTACCCGCTTGATTTTGAGTCAAGTGCGTCTGCCATTCCGCCACTCCGGCTTGTCAACGATATTAGTATACACAGAGTCTGAAAAAATGTCAATTATTTTTCACTTTTTACACTATACCTAAAACGCAAAATTCGATTACATTTTTACATCACTCTTTGCTATCTTCGCTATTTACGTTGACCATAAGCCTCACAGGAGTCTACAAATCTTTTGGCAGCCTCTTCACTACCAGAGAAGTTAATATGCAAATAAGAGGCTAAAATATTTTTATACGCATACCCACCCTGATATGCTTTAGGTTTACGCCCACCTACTAACTCAAAGGCCCACGGAAATGGGCTCTGCGTCGGTGTCATGGTAGAAAAATGAAATTCGTGTCCACGCAACGAATTCTTTACCGACCCCAGAATATTAGGCTCTAGCATAGTAGCACTCACATATCCCACACGTTGTAAACTTTGTTGCATTTCACAAGTTGCTGGCACAATACCTACCATCGGGTGCGTAGCTCCTTCAAAATCTGTTACCGATTCCGTCATATACATGAGACCACCACATTCGGCATAGATTGGCATACCTTTCTCACTAGCTTTACGAATACTATCCTTCATAGATTCATTCATTCCCAGTTGAGACAAAAACATTTCTGGGAAGCCTCCACCAAAAAAGACTCCATCCACATCTGGCAATGCTTGATCTCGTAGAGGGCTAAAGTAATGTAACTCAGCTCCTTCAGCTTCTAACGCAGATAAACTAGCTGGATAGTAGAAAGAAAATGCTTCGTCCATGGCAATACCGATGCGCGCACGTTTCTCTATGGTCTCTACTACCTCCACAGTTTCCACAGATAAGTCTGCCGCACTTTGAGCTAACTCTACTAAGGCTTCCAAATTCACCATGACTTTCACAGCTTCTCGAATGGTAGTAATCGCCTCTGTGGGATCAATTTCTGTCACTGGTGTCAATCCTAAGTGGCGTTCTGGTGATTGCATGCGTTCATCACGACGAATGGCGCCTAGTACAGGAACCCCTAATTTTTTCATCGCCGTCCGTATCATATGTTCATGATTATCTGATCCTAATCGATTTAAAATAACTCCACCAAATTGTACATCCGGATCATAATCCCGAAAGCCTTTAGCAATGGCTGCCGCACTTTCTCCCATAGCCTTACAGTCAATCACCAACACCACTGGAGCTTTTAAATCCTTCGCAACTTGCGCAGTGGAACTAACGCCTTCACGTCCCCCATCATAAAGCCCCATTACGCCTTCTATAATGGAAATATCTGCCGTTTCTGCTTGTCCTGCAAAAAAAGGTATTAATTTATGTGGTGGCACAAGCCAGGTATCTAAGTTATAACATTCTCGTTGGCTAGCAATTTTATGAAAGCCCGGATCAATATAATCCGGGCCTACTTTAAATGCCTGTACTGCTTTGCCCTGCTCTGTCAAAGCTGCCAAAAGCCCTGCTACAATAGTTGTTTTGCCGACACCTGAGTTGGTGCCTGCTATGACAATTCTTGGTCGTTGTACAGTGTTCATAACATACCTCTTAGCGATCTTTACGCTTCGCCAAAATTGTAGATAAATAATTTAGTTTTGTATCAGATGGCAAAGCATCTACATTGCGATAGACTTCTTCCTCTGGCAGTCCAACACGAGAAATCATCACAGCTTCATCTGCCATATCATGTTTACGAAGTGTTTCTTGTACTTCTGCAAAGTTTCTATACACTTTCATAATAACCGCATCATCAGCTACGGCAAGTACAGCGTCAATTTTTTCTTTTGGTGCTGTAGCTGGAATAATCGCTAACACTTCTTCTTTTTCTACAATTGGGTACCCCAAGTGGGATCCAATAGCACAGAATGCCGTAACGCCAGGAATTGTTTCAATCTCAAAGCCAGCAGATTCTACCAAACGATACACATACATATATGTACTGTAGAACATAGGATCTCCCAATGTTAAAAATACAACGTTTTTACCTTCTTCTAGTAATCCAGTAATGATTTTACGTGCTTCTTCCCAGCCTTTAGATTGTTCATTATCATCCAATACCATTGGAAATACAACAGGTACAATTTCTGTATGCTCTTGAATATATGGTTCCGCGATATGCAATGCAACCGATCCATCTTTCTTTTCTGTTTTCGGTGTGATGATGACATCTGCTTCCCCAACAATACGAGCAGCTTTCACCGTCATTAACTCAGAGTCTCCTGGACCTACACCAATACCATATAATTTACCCTTCATAAGGACACCTCTTTTATCTATCAACATGGAACTAGTAAGATTTACTACTTCTAATCTACTATAACTTGTTTAGTATATCATGATTACCCATGAATGTACATAAAATACACTTCTATACACTACTGGAAAATCCCTTAACCATCAAATTAATATGAATCATAACATTATAATCTTTTTTGATATAACCCTTGCATAGCATCTGCCAAATGGTCCACATAAATATCTTGAATCTCTGCATATTCACCTAGACCACTTTTATATGGTACAACTTCATAACCTTTGGCACTTAACTCAGAAAGCAAACTATCTTCTTCCTCTCCGAATAAATCATTCAACGCATGGTCGCCACAGACTAATAACAAAGGATGTAAATGTACTTTCTTACATTCCTGGTCTTCTTGTTCCCATTGCTTTAAGATATCTTTAGGGGTTGGGAAATTTTCCAATGTAGCAATCGATGTATTATGTAAGCATTCATGTTGTAGTTTCAATTGTAGCACTGCATAAGAAGCGTTCCCTACATTAAATCCACCATGACCTACTAAAAGTAAATCTTCTGTTGCAGGAACATTTAATGACTTAATAAAACAATCAATTAAAATTTGATAATCGTCTGGCACTTCCTCCTCTTGTCCCATAAAATATAAAAGAGGTCTACCAAATACGATTTCTTGTACAGATCCCTGTCCATTAAAAGCCATAATATTCTTGCGAAGTTTATCGAACTCTGCACCACCTACTAAATGTGTAGGCTGTACAATAATACGTTCATACCCTTCTGCCACAATCGATTCCATAGCTTCAATTTCATTTTGGAATACAACATTTCTATCTTTCAAACGTTTAATAACAATACGCGATGTGAAAGCCACTCGAACTTCATGATTTGGATTCGCCTTGCGAATAGCATCCACTACTGGAATAATTTGATTTTCTCTCGCACTATCTACAGTGGATCCAAAAGATGTAACTAATATAATCTCTTTCATGTTATACCTCATACTTAAATTAAGAACATACCTAATCTATAGTGTATAAAAAAAATAGAGTTCTGTAAAATAAATATAAGTCATCAACCAATCTCTTCTCACACTAATAGATTACACTACTCCAATATAGCCTTCTCATTTCTATATCTAATACCTGACGTAGTATACTAAAGTCGAACATAAAAGAGCTATACCTAATTGTCTACTTAACAACTAAGTATAGCTCTCCTTGTATATTACTTCACGGTAATCGCAATGTCATCATGTTCTACTACTACATGAATTGTTTTACCTTCTCCTGCTTTTCCTTCTAAGATAGCATCAGAAATTGGGTCTTCTACTAACCGTTGGATAGCTCGTTTCAATGGTCTTGCACCCATAGCAAAGTCAGTTCCTTCTGCTACAATTTTTTCCATAGCTTCATCGGATACTTCTAGTTCCATACCTTGTTCATGTAATCGTGTTGTCACCGATTGCAATAGGATACGAACAATTTTTTGTAATTGCTCTGTTTCTAATGCATGGAATACAATCATTTCATCAATACGATTTAAAAACTCTGGGCGGAAGTGAGATTTCACAGCTTGGAGCACATCTTTTTTCATAGACTCTTTATCTTTTCCACTTTCATGTTCTCCTTTAGCCGCTAAGAATCCCATAGCTGCCGCATCTTCTTTGAGATATTTCGCTCCTAAGTTACTTGTCATAATGATGACTGTATTTCTGAAATCAACAGTACGACCTTGGTTATCTGTTAATCGTCCATCATCCAACACTTGCAATAACATATTAAAGAAATCTGGATGCGCTTTTTCTACTTCATCGAAGAGAACTACGCTATATGGGCGGCGACGAACAGCCTCAGTTAATTGACCACCTTCATCATATCCAACATAGCCCGGAGGCGCTCCCACTAAACGGCTCACCGCATGTTTTTCCATATACTCTGACATGTCGATGCGAATCATAGCATTTTCATCACCAAATAAATTAGATGCCAAGGATCTAGCTAGTTCTGTTTTACCAACTCCAGTAGGACCTAAGAATAAGAAGGATCCAATAGGGCGTTTAGGATCTTTTAATCCCGCTCTAGCACGACGAACTGCTTTTGATACAGCTACCACGGCTTCATCTTGACCAATCACACGTTGATGTAATTCTTCTTCCAAGCGTAATAATCGTTCTGATTCTTCCTCTGCCACACGGGAAACAGGAATTCCACTCCACTCAGACACTACTGCAGCAATTTCAGATTCTGTAACCACTAACTTGGCTTCGCTATCTTTTTTGCTATCTTCTTGTTTTGATGCAATGTCAGACTCTAATTCTTTTTCTTTATCACGAAGTGTGGCTGCTCGTTCAAAGTCTTGGGCTGTTACTGCTGCCTCTTTTTCTTTTTGTACTTGTACTAACTCATCTTCTAATGCTTTCACATCTGGAGTTGCCGTAAATACAGCCATACGTACTTTAGATGCTGCTTCATCCATTACATCGATTGCTTTATCTGGCAAGAACCGATCTGCAATATAACGACTTGATAAGTGTACAGCCGCTGCCAAGGCTTCATCTGTAATTTGTACCTTGTGGAATGCTTCATAGCGATCACGTAAGCCCTTCAAAATAGATACAGCATCTTCTTCGCTCGGTTCTCCCACTTGTACTGGTTGGAAACGGCGTTCTAAAGCAGCATCCTTTTCAATATGTTTCTTATATTCATCTAATGTAGTGGCCCCAATTACTTGGAAATTACCACGAGCTAAAGCTGGTTTTAGAATATTAGCTGCATCCATGGCTCCTTCTGTAGCACCAGCTCCAATCAATGTATGAATTTCATCAATAAATACAATCATATCATCATGTGCTTGCACTTCATCCATTACTTTTTTCAAGCGCTCTTCAAATTCACCGCGATATTTTGCTCCTGCTAACATAGAGCTCAAGCTTACCGAAATAATGCGCTTATCTCGTAATACATCCGGTACATCACCACTGACAATACGTTGTGCTAAGCCCTCTGCAATAGCTGTTTTACCAACCCCAGGCTCCCCTATAAGGACTGGATTATTTTTTGTACGACGACTTAAAATCTGAATTACCCGTTGAATTTCTGTATCACGACCAATGACAGGATCAATTTTACCTTGTTTTGCACTTTCATTAAGATCTGTAGCATAATCGGAAATTTCACCTAAATCACTAGCTGTACCTTGTGTTGGATTAGAACTTTGTTCTTCACCCCCTACAATCGCATTTACTTTTTCTACTACATCTTCTGGACGAATTCCTTTCGATGCCAATAATTGCATGGCTACGCCACCACCATCGTACAATAGGCCCAATAAAATGTGCTCTGTACCGATGTAGTTATGACCACGACTATTAGCCGCTTGTTGCGCTAAGTCCAACACATGTTTCGTACGCGGTGTCATTTGCAATTGCCCACCACTATGCGTACCTTTACCAACTGCGCTAATCACTTCTTGCTCCAAAGATTTCCCTTGCACTCCTAGCGTTGCCAATGCGCGGGCAGACACTGATTTTTCTTCTTCTACAAGACCTAACAACAAATGCTCAGTTCCCACATAATTATGTTTAAATTCAATCGCTTTTTCTTGGGCAATCGCTAATGCTCGTTTTGCCCCTTCTGTATATCTTTCTATCATTTTGTTCCTCCTTTTACACCTCGTAATAAGGTATCTCGTATTACTTGTGCTCGTTGACTGTCACGTTCCTGCGTACCCATCGACTCTTTCCCAACCAATTTGGATAGGAAATTCGGTCTTGTAATGACTAGCATTTCATGAAAGTTCATGGTAACATTTATTAATTTCATATCTATGCCTAACTGCACATCGCTCAGTAACGACAAGGCTTCTTCTCCTGAAATACGGCGAGCATGGGTCAAGATACCATAAGACCTCCACACTGTATCTTCTACGCCTTCTTTATCAGTTGCCCATAATTCAGATCTAGCTTTTTCTTCTTCTTTTACAACGCCTTGTACAATCTGTGAAAGCTGTTCAATTGTTGCTTGTTCACTAATTCCCATGGTTTGCTGATTAGAGATTTGATATACATGGCCTAAGCCCTCAGAGCCTTCACCATAGAGGCCTCGTACAGAATACCCCATACGGATAATACTACGAATAATCCGCTGTAATTTGCCCGTCATCGACAACGCTGGTACATGGACCATCACGGACGCTCTCATCCCCGTTCCTACATTGGTAGGACAAGCTGTTAAGTACCCAAACTCTTTTGAAAACGCATAATCGTATTTACTTTCAATGGCGTCATCTACAGCTATAGCTCGTTCATAGGCTTTTTCTAGTTGCAATCCCAATTCCATCGACTGAATCCGCAAATGATCTTCTTCATTCACCATAATAGAAATACGAGAATCTTCAGAAATAATAACACTACGTTCTTGGATTTGATTAGCTAAATTTGGAGAAATTAAATGCTTTTCTACTAACACATCTCGTTCAATAGGAGTTAAAGATTCTAAGTTAATTTTTGAAAAGCTTTTACCATAAGCTGTTTGCAAGGGGGTAATCATAGACCGCATATACCCATCAACCTTAGTTAAATCGTTGATAACTCCTCGATTCGTAAACGGTATCCCTTTGAAATTTCTTGCTAATCGAATACGACTAGATAACACAATACGATGGTCTAAACCTGTTTCTTTCATCCAAGGCGACAACGCCTCATCTAAAATAGTATGTAACATAGACCCTCCTTAATTTGATACTTTAGACTGTTCCAAAGACTTAATTTCATCACGAATTTGTGCAGCTCTTTCAAATTGCTCTTCCTTCACCGCCTGAATCAGCTCATTTCGTAGTTGCTTAATAGTTTGTTCTACTTTCAAGTCTGCGGCCCCTCGTTGAGGGATGCGCCCTTCGTAAGAAGTAGACCCTTGAATGCGCTTAATTAAGGGAACCAAATGTGCCAGAAAGGCCTCATAGCACTTATCACAACCTAAGCGACCTTGATGATTAAATGCCGATATAGTCATTCCACATTGTGGGCAAGCACTCAATTTACTGTTACCTAGCGTACTTTGAGGATACATCACATTGGCAAAAAACTGATTATTAAAAAAGGTATCATCAAACATAGAGGAAAACATAGCGCCCGTTCCCTGCTCTTTTTGATTCGCACATTGTTGGCAATAATGATGCTCCGCTTTCACTCCATTCACAATCGATGTCATATGAACATTAGCATTTTCTTTCCCGCAAGAATCGCATTTCATAGCCTACACCTCCTCATTTACGATATTCATAATAGCTTGATAAAAACGCTCTGCTGCTTCCTTTCTACGTTCTACTGGAACATCTTGTAAAATTCTAACAAACGCTTCATGCAACATAGCTGCTTCACGCTTTGTAATGCGCGCTTCTTGCATATGTTGAAACAGTACCTGATCAATGTGACCAATTGTAATGACGGATTCTTCTTCATTACATTTTGAAGTTTGTTCTAAGGGAATTAGAACTCGCCTTCTCACTGGCTCCATAACTCTAGTAATCGTGATAGATCCACCTAGTCCTCGTCTGGATTGAACAATGAATCCTCTATCATTAGAAAATCGTGTACTCAACACATAGCTAATTTGCGAAGGAGCACAATCCAAAGCCTCTGCGAGTTCATTTCTTCTCAGCGTAATACCTTCCTGTTCATCCAATAATTTCGTCAGTATAAACTGTTCAATCTTATCTGCTAAAATGCTCATAATATAACCTCATTTCTTCTATTTATGATGTACTATCTACTATAATGCAATCCTGTACATACACATCATCAGTCATTATATACACAGAACATCTATTTTTGACTTTTTGCTCTTTTCTATGGTTAGAGTATATCTGACTTTTTGACCTTTGTCAAATATTTTTTTGACTTTTTGACTATTTAGTTAAAAAAATAAAACTAAATGCTATGTACCATGCGTCATCTCACGATACATTAACACAGAAAAAGGTAGCCCTTCCATTGGAAAAGCTACCTTTTTTTATGTCAGCAAACAATATCACTCTTACAAATATCAACCTTATATCTAGTTATACTTCTTGTGTTAGGTTTTTGTTTTGTGTATTTTATATTTGTGTTAGGTTTTGTGTGTTTTATGTTTTATATGGTTAGGTTTCTTTAACTTGATATAAAATTCTTACTTTACTGTAAGAGTGAGTGTATCAATTATTGACGGCTACCTAATTTGGAGTCCAAGAATAATTGGGCAGAACGGCTATCTTGTGCAAATGTAAATTGATCTACTAAGTCAGTTGCATTAGCTTCTTCTTCTACTTGTTCTTCTACGAACCAATTCAAGAAAGATACTGTTGCATAATCTTTTTCTTCTAATGCTAAAGCATATAAGTTGTGGATTTTTCCAGTAATCATTTGCTCATGAGATAATACAGCTTTTGCTACATCTAAAGGATTAGTCAAAGTAGATGCTGTATTTTTTACATCACCTAATGTTACTTTTTCATTATTGCTTTGTAAGTAATCAATAAATTTGAAAGCGTGAGTTAATTCTTCTTGGTATTGTGCACGTAACCATGCAGAGAAACCTTTGAAGTTTGCATCAGCCATAGCTAAGGAAAGTGCTAAATATGTGGATGCTGCATTAAATTCGAAAATTACTTGTTCGTTAAGAGCTTGTGCTACTTTTTGATTCATCTTTTTATACCTCATATATACTTATATAAATTAAATTAAAATCGATATGTTCTCATATCTTGAGTTCATTATATCAGACAAATCGAAATAAATCAATCTTCTTTTTCTATTTTTTTCGATTTTTTATCATTTATTTTAAATTTTGATAACAACCATAAGTTATACAGAATGAAATGCTCAATCATTCATGCATAGCTTACTAAAAGAGAGTATACTATCTATGCAAGAACTTTTATTATATATACCATTATACACATTGGAGGTGAGATGTATGATGAATCTAATCAGTCGTGCTTTTACCCGAGCAAAACAAAATCTATGTTCCCATAAGGTAAAAGTGTATATCGTATCTGGCTTTTTAGGTGCTGGAAAGACAACATTTATTCAACAACTCATACAAGAATTGCCAGATCCAACAAGAATTTTAGTATTAGAGAATGATTTTGGCCAAGTGAACTTAGATGGAGCCATTCTTCGAGAAAAAGGATATACCGTTCGTGAACTTACATCTGGTTGCATTTGTTGTAGTTTAGCAGGAGATTTCCGTAGAGCTTTAGTAGATATTTTAGACACTCAAGATGTGGATTATATTATTATTGAACCATCTGGGGTTAGCCAATTATCGGACATTCTCGCCATTTGTAAGGATTCATCCATTGCTAAACGCATTGAACTCACTGGTTGTGTATCCATTGTGGATGCCATGCGAGCCCCTATGTATTATAAAAACTTTGGAGTCTTCTTTAAAGATCAAATTGCTTACTCTAGCCAAGTCTTTATTAGCCATCAAGAGGATGAGGACCTGTTACAAAAAACCTTGGAAATTATTCGTCATCTAAATCCATCAGCACCTATCTATATCGTGCCATGGAAAGAGATTCAACTTGCAAAATATATTTCCATGTACCCGCGAGAACAAGCTATCTCCTCTTTATCAGCTAGCAAGAATATTGAAAATCACAAAGGTCATCATACAGCTCGGAATCACCCTGAGATTCCTCACCATGACCACATTGCTCATCACGCACAGGCCAAAGATGCTTTCTTAACATGTACTATAGAATGCACCTTACCTCGCACCATCGATGAATGGCAAGTTCATTTGAAAGCCCTCATCGAAACGAATACAATTGGTCATATCTTACGCTTGAAAGGATGTATCCCTCTTTCCACAGGTGGGCAAGCTTTGGTACAATACAATGGAACTGGTTTAGAGATTACTCCTACCACATTACATGATTCATATTTAACCATCATTGGTCCTTCTTTGAACAATGATGCGTTGCAGTCTTTTATTAATGGAACAATGTAACACCTATGAAAACTATCCCCACCTATGTAGTGATGGGCTTTCTTAGTTCAGGTAAGACAAGCGCCATCACTGCTGGTATTGAAAGTCATAAAATTTCAAATGTTCTTCTCTTTCAGTTTGAGCAGGGCTTACAAAGTCCTGCTCTTTCCAACGAAAGAGTGCATACTTTCTCCATCGACGATGATCCCAAGAATACTATCTCTGCTTGTCAGCAAGTATTACAAGATCGTCAGTATCGTGAACTTTGGATCGAATGGAATGGCATGGGCTCCTTAGAAAGTTTTGAAGAACTTTTTCTACACTCTCCCTTAGGAGATCTGTTAAACATTAAACATATTTATTATGTGACCCATCCAGAATGGGTGAAGTCACAATTACCGTATTTAGGGGAAATTCCCCTTTCACAAATTCGCTATAGCGATAGAGTCATACTGAGCAACACTACGCAAGAAAAGGCTAAAGAGTATACTGAATTAGCTCCTAATAGTACTTGGATTGCCTGCCAAGATGTGAAGCAATGGCCTATCACAAAACCTATACAAATCTCTAAACCTAGATGGAAACACTATGCAATCATTCCTATCCTATTAGCCTTGGGATATATGTTTTATGCACAGCCTAATTGGCTAACCATGACCACAGCCATCTTATTACAGATGATACCATTTTTACTTTTAGGGACTGGCATATCCGTCATCGTAGAACAATATGCCTCTCCCTATCGCATTGAGAAATATCTACATCGTTCTCCTATGTTCGCCTATATACTAGCTATTATCATGGCTTGTACTATGCCACTCTGTGATTGCGCGGTAATCCCTATCTTACGCAGCCTAACACGGCAAGGTATGGAACCGAAAGTTAGTCTATTCTTTACGATGATTAGTCCTTTGCTAAATCCCATTGTACTACTCTCCACTTATTATGCGTTCCCAAAAGAACCTATAATACTCTGGGGACGACCGTTACTAGGAATTTTGCTAGCTTTCATTGTAAGCCAATATTGTGGTCCTCGTATCTACGGTCATACCGATGCATTCCCTCCATGGAAACAATTAACTCTAGTAAAATCGCTGTCAAAAGACATAGGATTTTTCGGAAGATTACAAGAAGAAACCTTACGCCTATTGCCCTTTATCATAATTGGGTCTATACTAAGTAGTGGATTACAATTATTTTTACCTAAACAATGGTTACAAGATATATCCTTATCTGGTTCCATTTTAGTCATCTTCGGTATGATGGCACTCGCCTTTTGCGTATCCATCTGCTCTACTGCAGATGCCATTATCGCTCGGTCCTTTATGAACGTCATTCCTTTACCAGGAATCTTGGCATTTTTGCTGTTTGGACCTTTATTAGACATTAAAAACTACGTCTTATTACGAAATCTGTTCCCTAATTCCTTTGTGAAAGTATATAGTATTTCCATTATTCTGGGAACAATGATTATATGTATACTATTTTCAACCATAGGAGGTTATGCACTATGAAATACATTCCTACAATTAACATCCACGCAGCGGTAGAAATCGTAGCCTCTGCTAGTTGCAGCCTGTCTTTGTTGTATTTATTAACAACAGGCTCCATCTATCGTTTAATTGCCCCTAATTCCTATATCATCGCCTTGCTATGGGCATTAACGTTACTATTATTGTGGAGCACGATTAAAGCGAGTAAAAACATATTCCGTAGATCCTATGGATCTTCGTATCGAAACGCTATCCTCTACGGATTATGTACATTGCTCTTAAGTCCATCTATCTTCCATGCCCAAGCCTTTGCTTTACCAGCAGAAGAACCGGTGGACCAAGTCATTTCCATTACCAAAGAACCGGTTCCAACGAATGATTACAAAAATATTGGCGATGGTATCGATGACACTCATCGTCACATTACCTTAACATCTAAAAATTATTACGATACAATTTTGAAAGTATCTAATCACATCGAGAAATATAAAGGATATACGGTAACCGCTACAGGCTACATTTCCTATCATGACAAAGCATTACAAGGAAACGACTTTGTATTAGCTCGCGATTTAATGATTTGTTGCGTAGCAGATATGTCCCCATTTGGATTGCCTACTGAATATTCCTCTTCTACACCATTATTAGAACATAGTTGGTACACTATGGAAGGAACCATCAGCACACGCAACTTCCACGGCGTAGAACAACCATACATCATAAACAGCAAAATTACACAAGCCGATGCTATCGATGGATATATTTTCCCTAACTAAATAACAGTAAAAATTCGCACATCAGATCATTCTGGTGTGCGTTTCTTATCATATTTTCTATACACTATCTATTTGCAGTTATATAATAAACATATAGGAGGGGACTATTATGGAACAGTCAAATTTAAAAAATAATGTTGTCTTAAAAAATGAACCTCATCATTCCGTTAAGGTAAGAGTAGACCCGTTTTACTCTAAAGAAAACCTTCAATACATTAGGGATGGAATTGCTGCACTAGATGCAGGATTAGGTGTTGAACATGATATTAAAGATGCATAAACTAATAAAAGCCATGCTCTATCTGGTTTCTCAGATAAGGTATGGCTTTTACCATTTATAGATTAAAATTTATATTCGACAGCTATCTTAGTATAATCACCTAAGTCAAATTTTTCTCCTCCATATAAAGTATCTCTACTATGAATACCTTTTGCATTAAATGTATAAGATGCATATACATTAACATCCTGTAATGGCGTATATCTACCTCCTACAGTAAAGCTTTGTACACCATCTAAATAACGATCTGGCAATGAATTAGTTCCATTACCACCGATAAATGATCCATGCTCAAAGTATTTATAGTCTGCATATGCATTCCAGGAACCAACATATTTCTGTTCTGGATGACCCACATCTAACCGAATCGTCCAGAATTTAGGGTATGAACCAATGCGTCTACCTTTGGAAGTAATAACACTATTATCATAGGTATATTGATTTTCACCATTTAAATATTTACCAAAAGATGTTCTATTTTGCCCTATATCTGCTGACACAGTTAACGTATCAGATGGCTTCCATACTAGTCCTACTCCGATTACATTAGCTATCTGATTATATTGATATACATCATTTCCAGAAGTATTCGCATACTGCAATGTATGAATCGAATCCTGTATTGATCGCATATACCAAGCTTGTACACCCCAGTGATTATTTATTTGATGTTTGAGTTGTGTAAAGAACGCTTTATTAACAGATGGAATCGTATCTTGAACAAGTACATTACCAACAATAGGAACACGATACCCTTCTTGTTCTAACAGGTGTAAAGGAAGTGAACTATTATTCTCCGGTTTCCACAGCTCACTCGCTAACAACAACAAGACACGTTTAGCTAATGGCGAAATATTACTCTTCACGAATCCAGTTGCTCTAGATCCATTAGGTAGTTTCTTAGTCAATGTCATCCATGCTGTATCTTTATTCCAAAGCGATGTAATTGCTTTTGCTTTCGCTTCCTCTTGTGTCATGCGAACAAATTTGGAAGCATCAAATTTAGATGCCATTATTCCACCGTACCGTTTACCACGATTTGTCGTTCCCAAATCCTCTAGTACATCATTTCCTAAATAGGTTCCATACCCGTAAAAGTCTGAATGTAATTTATAGGATCCATCTTTTAACAAGCCAGAGTTAGATACATACCTGGACCAATCCTCTTTATTTTCTCCTACTTGCATTGTTACATCCCAAGCTTTTGTGGCATCTTTTTCTAACAATGCTGTATCATTAGAAGCACTCTTAGTATATACTTGTGGCAAGTCCGTAGTCATATATTCACCTACAACTTGACCAGCCGTATTAGTAACAGTCACTTTCCTCCATATGAAACTATTCATATAGTATTGACCACTTCGATCATGTAATTTTTCATACAATTTAGGGTCATCTTTTTCAATGACCTTCATATATGTATCTATAACTGCTTTTTCCTCTTCTGGAGATTGAGCTGCTTCTAGTTTATCCCGTAGCGTTTTAAAATTATTTACATGCACACTACCATCTGTATACTCTCCTGTTAAGCCTGTCTTATCAAATGAACCTTGTCCTAACCATTCATCTTTTGTTGGTGGTCTACTAAATGATGTTTTAACAGCATGTGTATAAGCAGAATCGGTAATACCCGTACTACGACGGAAATCTCCATATCCCATTCGTACTTCTGTCATCGGGCTTGACCATATGGCTCTCACACCATCATAGGAATCATTAAACCAGTATCCAGTCGTGCCAAAGGCTTCATATAAACGACCAAGCGACCATTTCCAGTCATTCTTATGATGATTGACTTCTAATCGTTTTACCGTTACTGATTGTATGCCTGCATGCGTTCCAGCATCAATTGACTGTTCTTTTCCCTTATATGATTTAGTCTCTACCGCAACATCTATCGAGGTATCTTTAGTCACAGTTCCTTTCACTCCTACCTGTACTGAGGAACTATAACCATGATTAGCCTTTTCTAAATAATTTTTATATGCATTTCCAATGGTGCTTGTTGCTGTCACTCTAGCCTCTGTAGGTTTTTCTTTACCTGTAAAACTACTCCACGCACCATGATAGGACCCGTAAAATGTAAGAGGTTCTTGGATAGATTCTTGACGGATGAACCAATTCAACGGCATATTAAAAGTTTTCTGTGATAACCTTGTAATTCCTTGGTAGCTGCGTTCACTACTATCCGCCCCAAATTTCATGTGTAAACCTACTTTATACATTCGCTCTTGATGAGCTTGGGCATCATCACGATGATTAAAGATATTATCAACACCTATGTAGGCAAGGGAATCTTTTCCTATTTTCTTTTGGATCATAGCATTCCAAATAGCAAAGCTTTTACTTTCGTAAGTTTGTTTCCCTTTTTCTGCAAAAGCATATTGTGAATCTCCATTGCCCAAATCATTATGTACATAGTTACCATTATTAGCAATGGTATTACTATCTAACATATGAATATAGTAATCTCCCCAAAGAGATGCTTGCCAACCAGATTTTTTATTTTCATACTGCAATCCTATATCGATTTTGTGTACAGGTTTATTTAATAACTGTGCCGGCATCGTAGGATCACTGATATTACGAGCGTGCAAATAAGTATAGCCGAGTCGTGTAGAAAGGTTGGTATTGAGGGCATATTTTATTTCTCCTTCTACGCCTGTAATTTCAGCTTTCCCTATATTTTTAAAGCTATAAATCATATCTGGAGGAGTCATCCATGTATTCTTACCTGCATCTGGATTAAAATTCATCAACTTCCCGGTAAAATAGGTTGTCATATAATTTTTTATATCATTATGGAACACCATCATACGACTGTGTAATCGTTTCATATCATATTCAAAACCAAGGTCTACATTGATAGATTTTTCTGGTTTTAAATTAGGATTGCCAATCCAATAATAACCTAACTTACCAACACCAAAATCATATGGCATCCCGGCATACATTTCCCAGTTATAGTATGATTCCCCCATACCTGGTTCTGTATAAGCAGTTCCCACATTGGTTTTGATTCGATAGTTTCTATTTCCATGTACATAATGAGTTAGCCCTAAATTAAATGTCACTGTATTACCGAATAAATTACTATTGTCCCATCGAAGGATAGGTGTGAAGAATGTATTCTTATTTAACTGCCAAAAATCTGAAATGGCAATATTCATTTTTCTAATATTTGAAGTACCAATAGTCTGACGATTTCTACGACTGGTTCCCTCTTCTGTAAATGTTTTCCCATGCCATTTTAACGTTTTTGCATCATAGTATCGACGCATAATAATATCATCATCTGGCAAATCACCATCCTCATTAGGTGTTCGTAGACTTTCATTTTCAGCACGCAATTCTTCTGCAAATGTATGGATTCTATCTTCATCTTCTACATCATTGGTATAATCCTGATAGGTATAGCTAGGAATGACCGCCTTCCCTTGATGATTTTTATACCCATATAATTCATAAGCCTGATCATATTGTGGTATATCTGCTTCATCACGATACAATGCATAATCATAGACTTTGGAACTAGGCTCACCAACACCTTTATCACTATGAAGATTTTTATCAAAGTCCCATGGATTTATATATCTTGTATATATAGATTTCGCACTTTTCAACCGACTACCTGATCCGTTCTCTTCAGTATAGCCCACTCGGTAGGATAAAAAATGATGGTTACCTGCTTGTTGATTTAAAGTAGCATTTAATTTCCATTCACGGTGCTTCACATCATCAATATAATGCAACGTATTTTTGCCTTCATAGGGAGAAAAGATAGCGGTGGATGAAATCGTTTTATCAAATTCTTTCTGATTATAAATAGATAAATCAACTTTCCAGTCTAGATTTTTTTGATTATTTCCTGCGTATGTAAGTTGATGTCTCCATCGTTCTATATTTCTTCCATAATGTACTACTGGATCAGGAGCATCATTGGAATGTTTAATATCCCTATTTGTATCTTCCTTCCAATGTGTAGACTGTACACTGAAATGATGATTTGCATTGGCATCATACTCAGCATGAAATCCTAGCTCTTTAATATCTCCATAGTATCGTAATGCATTATGCACACTTCCCGATTGATTCATGGCCCCTATAAATTCTTTTTGACTATAAATAGGCATAATATCCCGTTTACTACTATATAAAGAAACTCTACCTTTCCCTATATTTCCGGAATTAGCTCTAATAAATATATTCTTATAAGGTAACACACCATGATCGCCTCTTATTCTACGTCCTTCTACATTCAACTCCAGTTGACTATGTTTAGTCGGTTTTGCAGTTACAACGTTGATGACGCCCCCCATGGCATTCGCTCCATATTTAGCCGAAGAAGCACCTCTAATAACCTCAATACGATCAATGGACTCTGCACCTAAACGTTGCAATTCATCCCCTTGACCTAAATAGGCTTCCATCTCTCCCATCACTGGCTGACCATTAATAAGTATTAGCGTATGACGAGGCTCTGCTCCACGAATTGATAGAGCCACTCGACCCATAGCATCTACAGTTCGACTTACCCCAGTTTCAGTAAAAATAATATCTTCCACAGATTTAGCTTGCTTGTTAGCAATATCTGCTTTTGAAATCACTGTTGTTGATAAACTTTCATCTTTTAAACTTTCTATAATTGGATTTGCACTTACATATACAGAATCTGCTGTTGCACCTTGCACACTGCTTAATGAAAGTAAACACCAAGATGCTATAGCTCCTGATATCCATGCTCTCTTACTTCTATACATTTACAACACATCCTTTCATAAATTAGTAATGATTATCATATTTACTATATGCCTTTCAAATAGGTACTGTCAAGAAATAAATCATCCCTCTTATAAATTATTAAGGCTATACAATCTATAATCTGTCAATTGTAGTATAACAGCACAAAAGCCATACCCCTATCTGTTTCCAGATAGGGGTATGACTTTTCTATATCGGCAGTTATATAAACTACTTCTCGTATGTCATGATTATTGTGGCAAGTTACCCACTTTATCAAAGAGTTGTCCTGCTTCTTTGATACGCTGTTCGCTACCCATGACGACGATGTGGTTATCTTTTAATACTTTTTCAATGACATCTGCTAATCCACGTAAGTCTTCTACTGTTGTTTCCAAGACTTGTTGACGGAAAGCTGTCATATTTTCTTCATTGGTCTTGCCAAAGTATAAACTCATAGCACGAGCTCCTTGTAAGAATGGTGTATTCGATACATCCAATCCGCTCATTGTGCCAATGATATATTTACGCATTTCTCGAGGAGATAAATCTAATTCACGCAAATACGTAGGTAATCCATCATACACTTTCAGCGTATTTTCTAAGTTTGGATCACGGTAGGAACAAAATACCATATTCCCATTATTATGGAAATTAGCAAAGGCTCCATAGGCCCCACCTTGTACACGAATTAAATTCCATAAGTAATCATAGCGCAACATAGTTTCTAGAACGCTCATAGTACCTGTATGTGTACCCCCATGATCACGGAAGTTACCACCTTTTGCCACATATTGTACCTTACCAGATGTAGCTAAGCCTTCATTCACGTAGGATTGAGTCATAGTTAGCTGTGCTTCCCAACTATCGTCACTCAAAACATTAGTAATATCGTCTAAGTGTGCTAAGAAAGTTTCTAGTTCTTCCGTAGTACCTACAAAAGATACTTCCAAATTATCTTTACGGAACAAACGTTGTTGCACTTTTACCAATTGTTCTGTCACACCAGCTAATAATGTTTCATTATCTAAGACTTCTACTAAACGGCGGAAATAGCCTAATGTATCTTGGTCTCTAAATTTACCAACTTTCGATACTTTTGCCATAAGCAAGTTAGTGACAATTGTATTACCACGACGGAATGCTTCTGTATCCCAGATAGCTTTTCCTTCTTTTAACAATTCTACAAGGCGTTCTTGGCTATCAAACTTTGTACGTCCAACAATCTCCCCTAAAATAGATGTTAAATGTCCAATATTGGATGCTAAAGCCTTACTACGAACGACCGCTAATGGTACAAATGCATCACGTTCATTATGGATAGACACTGGTAATACATCCATGGTATAACCACCTAAATGCAGGTTAATTTCTTTTGCTATCTCTGCATAAGTAAAACCTTCTGTATCTAGTCGGCCTAATACATCTGACAATAACTCTGCATAGAATACTTCATCTTCTTGTAGTGACTCCATATTAAAGTACAAACTAACATAATTAATCCCCCGTGCAGGTACATCAATATGGTGAACACGAATACCTTTATGGTCAATTTCACGACGTGGTGTCACTTCTACGACTGGAGAAATATCAGACAATTCTAATAAAGGAATCGTCGCTAGCGCTTCTTCAGAGTCAATAGCTTGTTGCATTTCTTTTAATTTCGCTGTTTGGTCGATAATGTGAGCAATCTCCTCTTTCGTCATTGTCGCCTTTATGGTCGCTAATTTTTCTTTATCTTCTTGTTCTTTTTTTTCTTGCAATCCTTTTTCAGGGTACAAGGAAACTAAACCTTTATGCGTGTTATCTAGGATATACGTACGCAACAAGTTTTCATAGAAATCAGTAGATAATCCTTCACGAAGTGCTTTCAATATAGGCTCATATTGTAACAACTCAATAGGATCTTTGTCATATAGCCAATTATCCATCACTCGTAAACCGTAAGCAAGACCAATTGGACGACCTCCAAAATCAGCTTCACGCAAGATAAACTCAATGCGATTTAAAGATGCCTCTAATAATTCCTTATCTAATCCTGCACCCACTAATTGGCGTAATGTAGTTTCCACTACATCTTGCAACTGTGCTTGTTTTTCGATTTCAGAACCAGTCACACTAATTTCAAACAGTGGCTGACGAATGCCATCCATATAGGAACCACTTACATCACTACCAATATTCGCTTTCACTAATGCTTCTTTTAATGGAGCTGAACCAGATGTAAATAAGGCATGATTCAACACTTCAAACGCTAGGCTTTGAGTGAACGTCATTTCTGGGAATACATAGGTCAAAGAATGAATCGCTTTGCCCTTATCGCTTTCATCATTACCAATACCATATGGGAAAGATGCCACTACTGGTTCAGATAAAGGAGATTGCATAGCAATAGTAGAATTTACTTCAATGGCATGGAAGTTTGACAAATATTCCTCATCGATAAATGCCAAGGTTTCTTCAATATTCATATCCCCATATAGATAGATATAACTATTGGATGGATGGTAATAGGATTCATAGAATGCTTTAAAGTTCTCATAGGTCAAATCTGTTATATTTTCAGGATATCCACCAGAATCATGTCCATAAGTAGTATCAGGATATAACAACGCCATTTTATGATGATCTAATTGAGAGTCAGGCGAGGAGTAAACCCCTTTCATCTCGTTATATACAACACCTTTATAGGTCAATGGATCTTCTGGAGATTCCAATTCATAATGCCATCCCTCTTGCATAACAATCATTGGATCCTTAGCCACACGAGGATAGAATACGGCATCTAAATATACATCCATCAAATTATGAAAGTCTGCATCATTCTTACTCGCCACTGGATATACTGTTTTATCTGAATAGGTCATAGCATTTAAGAATGTGTTCAGAGAGCCTTTTACTAATTCAACAAAGGGCTCTTTTAAAGGAAATTTACGAGAACCACACAACACAGAATGTTCCAAAATATGAGCTACCCCTGTACTATCATGAGGGGGTGTGCGGAATGCTACATGGAATACTTTATTTCTATCTTCTGTATCGATGTATAACAAACGAGCACCAGATTGCTCATGCTGTAACATATAGGCTGTGCCATTCACCTCTTGAACAGGCTCGATTCGCTCCACACGAAAGCCTGCATAGACTGTATTTAACTTCATAATACCTCTTTTCTATCTACTAAACATACAACAGCCATCCCTAGCGCGCTAGTTCAAACCGTTGTTATATATCTATAACATTTCGTCATAATTCTAACTCATTATATCACGTTCTCAATGAGAATCATAATACAAATAAATGGAGAAGGCCTGCAAAAATCCAGATTAGGGCTCCCCATTTATAGGCTTTTTTCCCAATGCTAAATTCTATGCCACGACTCATATTATATCGCGTTACTGCATAAGGGATAAGAATGTACAACACCCATGCCAACACCATGTAGAAAAACTCTAAGCCATACCGTACATGCGCAGATAGTAACCCTACGATGAATATGGTATCCCAAATCCAACGATCATACACCGCCTTAGGTGCTTCTTGTCCTCCTAAGACGGGGCGTAAATGAGATACTGATAGGATTTCAAATACTTGCACAACCCCAATACCTAAGGCTATGGCAAGAACGGTTTGTACAATGGTGACTCCATCAATACCTAATAATGAAATATTTCCAGTCACCCCATATACAGCTACCACAATCATGCCTAATAATTGTAATGCCTTTGTGACTTCTTCTTTTTGCTGTTCTTTCACTGTGGTTCGTTCATAAAACATACGTTGAAAGGGTGTAGAAATCCGATTCAATACTAATGCCACAAAAATTGCCATCATAGAAACCATGTTATACCTCCCCTAAAAATACTGTTAACAAACGATTTAACTCAATTTGATCATAGGTGCCCATCAGTTCACGTGCAGAATGCATAGCTAACAGTGGTAAGCCTACATCCATAGTGCGCATCACCAGTTGTGCTGAAGAAATAGAACCTACTGTAGAACCACCTGGAATATCTGATCGATTTACATAAATTTGATGCTTAATACCATGTGTTTCACACAAATCGGTCACAATGGCTTGTGCCACCGCATCTCCTGCATAGGACTGAGAGCTAGCGATTTTTAAAACTACACCACCATTCAAGATTGGGTAATTCGTAATATCATTTTTTTCACCATAATTAGGGTGATATCCGTGAGCCACATCAGAGGAAATCATGAACCCTTTTGCAATATCCACTTCGCAGGATTCTTCTGTAAGTCCCAAAGCACGATACACACGACGCACTACATTTGGTAATAACAAGGAGGCGCCTCCTTGTTTTGTACGACTGCCTACCTCTTCGTGGTCAAATAAAAAGGCCATACGAATCCCTGTCGCATGTTGTTCATTTGCACTTATAATTCCTTGTAAACAAGCATAACAAGACGTAAGATTATCTAATCGTGGAGCACTAATATATTCAGCATCAAATCCAACGGTTTCCACCGTATCCGTGTTGTATACCGTCAACTCATAGGATAGAATATCTGTTGGTTCACAGCCGATATCTTCGGCTAACAAAGCTTTTAATACGGTCTTGTCGTCTTCATATTCCGTTCCAAGACCACGCATTAAAATAAGTGGTAACATTTCTTTTTGCTTGTTAAATGTTGCCTTTTCATTGACCGTACGATTCATATGGATCGCTAAACTAGGAATAGTAGCCACCGGCTTTGCTATATCTACGTAGTGCGTCTCTAGGTCTAGACCCTCTCCTTTTGTCACGACTACACCAGCTAAGGACAAGGGGCGGTCAAACCAAGTATATTGAATAAGCCCACCATAACTCTCTACATTGAGCTTACCATACCCTTTGTCCGTAATCATCGCATTTGGTTTCACACGGAACCCTGGAAAATCGGTATGGGCTGAAGCTATTCGTAATGTTTCTCTAGGGTTCTCTCCAATATGGAACGCTACTAAGGTTGTACCATATACGTCAATGACATAATCTCCTGCAGTTAAGTCCCATTCTTCATCCATGGATAATGGCGTAAAGCCTTGTTCTTCTAGTCGGCGATAAGACTCCTCCACTGTATGATACGGTGATGTGGAGCTTTCAATATACTCAAAAAAGTCAGCATACATAGCTGTTACTTCATTCTGTTCACACATAGTTCCTCCTATGAAAAATACCATAGGTACAATGTACACTATGGTATTGTCCACGCTTACTCTGGTAAGCCTACTGATTCTAAATTTGTTGTTGTAATCGTTTCAATTTCACCAGCGTCGCACAATTCTGCTACTTTCGGATCGATTGGCAATCGACCTAGTAACAATAAATTGTATTTTTTCAGTACTTCATCGATGTGACTTTCACCAAAGATTTTATAATCTTTTCCATTATCTGGGCAATGGAAGTACGCAAAGTTTTCTACCACACCAATGATAGGCACTTGCATCATATCCGCCATTTTGACTGCTTTTTCCACAATCATGGACACTAAATCTTGCGGAGATGTGACCACAATGATACCGTCCAATGGTAAAGATTGGAACACTGTCATCGCTACATCGCCCGTTCCAGGAGGCATATCTACGAATAAGTAATCTACATCACCCCACACTGTATCTGAGAAGAATTGTTTTACTACATTACCTACCACAGGGCCTCTCCAAAGGACTGGATCCGATTCATCATCTAATAGTAAATTCACAGACATAACTTTTATGCCGTTTTTAGACACGATAGGATACATTAGTTTTCCATCATCACTCCGCACTTTGTCTTTCAAGCCAAACACTTTTGGAATAGATGGACCTGTAATATCTCCATCAAGAATACCTACAGATTTACCCTTACGAGACTGGCTGACTGCCATTAAACTTGTGACTAAGGATTTACCAACACCGCCCTTACCGGATACAATGCCGATCACCTTTTTCACATGACTTCTATCATTTGTTTTTACTGTTAAATCAACTGGTTGTTGTGTGCCGCATCCACCAGAGGAAGCGCATCCGCTGCAACCGCCGTTATCTCCACATGCCATAATAAACCTTCTTTCTATATGTATGAAAGTCTTAAGAACTTTCCCTACCAATACAAGTACTGCTATTCACTCCTGTGAACACATGCTATATCCTATATGTTTATAGGTATATTTGTATTATAACATAGGATACAGAAATTTTGTAAAAATATAACTATTTTTTTCAATATAGAATAATAGATTACTGTTATTATTACGAACTATTTCTATTCCCCACAATACTCACGTGTCAACTCTCCAATGATTTGCATACCTTTACGAATATCATCTATGGATGGCACAGTATAACTCAAACGGAAATGTTGTCCATATTGTACTCCATCTGCTGCAAAGGCTCCACTTTTTACGATACCTACTTTACGAGCAATAGCCTCTTCAAAGAAGGCATCACAATCTACGTGGTCTGGTAAAGTCATCCATACAAACATCCCCCCAGTAGGTTCAGTTAAATGCACCTGGGAGCTACCATATTCACGGAATGTATCCAGCATGACACGGCATTTTTCTTGATATACCTTACACACTTTTTGGATCTGCTCATCATAATCGATATGTTCTAACAAATGGCTTACTACACGTTGTGTGACTAGTGGCATTTGTCCATCGCAATTATTCTTCATCACTTGAATAGCTTGAATCACTTCACTCGGACCATATAAGAATCCTACTCGTAAGCCTGCAGAAATCGTTTTAGAATAGGACCCTGCATAGAGCACACGATTATCCGTATCCATTTCTTTGAATGTAGGTACTCGTTCACCAGCAAAACGAATTTCACCATAGGGATCATCTTCATAAATGAACAAATCGTAAGCTCTCGCAATTTCATAAATCGCTTTTCGACGTTCTAATGGCATGGTAATACCCGTAGGATTTTGAAAGTTTGGAATCAAATAAATATATTTACCCTTTCCAGATTTTGCCGCTTCTTTTAAGGCTTCTGGAATCATGCCATCCCCATCCATAGGAATGCCCACGGCTTTGGCACCTACACTGCGCACTGCGTTGATTGCACTTGTGAAAGTATACGCATCCATGTACACTTCATCCCCCGCATCACACACAGTACGTGGTACTAGCCCTAAGTCTTGACCTGCCCCGATGGACAATAACAACTGTTGGTTCTCTGTAGGCATGTGGTGAACATGTACTAAACGATGCAATGTTTGCTCTGCTAACTTCGCATCTCCTTGCATAGGACCATATTGTAAAATTTCTAGAGGATTCGTATGTACAATATAATCAAAAGCCTCTTGGATTTCTTCTACAGGAACCACTTCACCCGCTGGATTTCCTATACCAAAACTGATGAACCCAGGAATCCCTGCGCCACGTTCAAATACATCTCGAATGAAATTAGGTCCCTTACTTATGGACCTTTCTGGCAATTTGAATACCATAAGAATCACTCCTTTTATATTTTATAAGTACATAAATAGTCTTCACACTATTTTCCTCACTGATATGATAAACAGGAGCAACAGAGTTGCTCCTGTTTTTGTATATCGTATGATATACCCTACCGCATATTTACACTATAACTTGCGATATATCTGTCATTTATCTGCGGTACATCTATGGCATATCTTGTCAGTAATACTAAGTCACCTATGTATGATACATCTACATAAAGCCTACTAGCCCCATGACTTCTAGCATACTGATACAACATGCATTGTATCGATTAGTTGGCTACATGCGCTTGTTCTTCAATAGTTAACAAGCAATCGCCACTTTCAATACGGCTACCTTCTCGAACATGGATTACACCTACCACACCAGATACTGGGGCTGTAATAGTTGTTTCCATCTTCATCGCTTCCGTTACCACAAGGGCATCTCCTTTTTTCACAGCTTGACCCACTTGTGCAACGATTTTTACCACAGAGCCAGATAAGGTAGCACCTACTTCACCTGGTTTTGTTGGGTCCACTTTATGACGAACTACACCTGTTGTTTTAATGTGTTTATCATGAATTTTAATCGTTCTAGGTTGACCATTTAACTCGAACAATACGTGGCGAGTACCATCTTCATCAGCTTCACTCATCTGAATATACTTGATAACCAAAGTTTTACCTTGTTCAATAGTAACTTCTACAGTTTCACCACGTTTCATACCGAAGAAGAAAGTCGGTGTATCTAGTACACTCACATCGGAATAGTCACGTTTGAATGCACTGTAGTCATCAAAGACTTTTGCATATAAGCAATGAGCAATTACATCTTCATCGGTAGTGCCTGCACCTTTTTCAGCCAATTCTTTACGAACCGCTTCAAAGTCAACAGCTGGAAGTGTCGTCCCAGGTCGACCATCCAATGGTTTTTCACCTTTTAAAATGATTTGTTGCAACCGTTCAGGGAACCCCAAATACGGCGTACCAATGTACCCTTTGAAGAATTCTACCACAGATTGTGGGAAATCCAAGGTATCACCTCGATCGTAGATATCTTGCTCTGTCAAATTATTTTGTACCATGAACAAAGTCATATCTCCTACCACTTTAGAAGATGGTGTTACTTTGATGATATCCCCAAATAACATGCTTACTTCATGATATACACGCTTAATATCTTCCCAACGTTCACCAAGGCCAACACTTTTTGCTTGTTGTTGCAAGTTAGAATATTGTCCACCAGGCATTTCATGTTTGTATACAGTTGTATTTGGATAAGAAGATGTATGATCTACCCCTTTGTAGTATGGACGAATAGAACCAAAGTAGTTGGATGCTTCTTCCATATAGTCTACATTCATAGTTGGTTGACGATCGTGACCAGTCAAACCATAGTACATGGAGCTCATGCTAGGTTGACTTGTACCATTGGCAAAAGCAGAGTATGCTAAGTCGATAATATCTACTCCCGCATCGACAGCACGACCGTACGAATAAATCGCATTGC
Organism: uncultured Veillonella sp.; assembly: GCA_900544365.1. Taxonomy (GTDB): domain Bacteria; phylum Bacillota; class Negativicutes; order Veillonellales; family Veillonellaceae; genus F0422. Next base: position 52,822 of record UQVF01000005.1, read on the forward strand.
CAGAGCCTTCATGAGTATGTAAATGAATTGGTAAATCTACTGCATCTTTTAAAGCGCTTACTAAATTGTACGCCGCCTGAGGTTTTAATAAACCAGCCATGTCTTTAATAGCCAAAATATTAGCCCCAGCTGCTGCCAATTCTTTACCCATATTCACATAATACGCCAAGTTATATTTATCACGGCGAGGGTCTAAAATATCCCCTGTATAGCATAAGGCAACTTCTGCTACTTTACCTTGATTACGCACTTCATCGATGGCTACTTTCATATTATCTAAGCTATTTAAGCTGTCGAAAATACGGAATACATCGATACCATTTTTCCCCGCTAATCGGATAAATTCACGCACTACATTGTCAGCATAGCTTGTATATCCAACAGCATTGGAACCACGAAGTAACATTTGTAACAAGATATTTGGCACTTGTTCACGGAACATACGTAATCGTTCCCATGGATCTTCGTGTAAGAAACGATACGCCACATCAAATGTTGCACCACCCCAACATTCTAGGGAGAACAAATTAGGTAAGCCTTTCGCCACACGACCCGCTACACGAGCCATATCAGCCGTACGCAAACGAGTAGCGAACAAGGACTGATGCGCATCACGCCATGTTGTATCTGTGAACAATACTTTTGGTTGCTCTTGCACCCATTTAGAGAACTTTTCTGGTCCTAATTCATCTAATTTTTGTTTTGTACCAGCTACTGGTACACCAGCTACATTGGATGGCATAATGATAGGTTCAAACGTTGGTACTTCTTCTTTATGACCATTGTAACCATTCACAGTTACATCGGCGATGTAACGAAGCAGTTTTGTACCTCTATCTTTATCTTTTTTCAAATTAAACAATTCTGGATGTTCGTCGATGAAATGAACATTGTAATCCCCAGATTGGAACACTTCATGTTCTAATACATTCACTAAGAAGTGCACATTCGTTTTTACACCACGAATACGGAACTCTCGTAAACAACGTAGCATTTTACGGATCGTTTCTTCAGTCGTCAATGCCCAAGATGTAGCTTTTACCAACAAGGAATCATAATATGGTGTAATAACGGCACCTGTGAAAGCATTACCACCATCCAAACGAATACCGAAACCACCAGAGCTACGGTAGGTAATCAATTTACCTGTGTCTGGCATAAAGTTGTTATTTGGATCTTCTGTGGTAATACGGCATTGGATAGCTACCCCTTCACAACGAATATTCTCTTGTGCAGGAATGGCTACCGCTTCATCGTGCAATGCATGACCTTCGGCAATGCGAATTTGTGTGTGAACAATATCGATGCCTGTAATCATTTCTGTTACTGTATGTTCTACTTGAATACGAGGGTTCACTTCAATGAAATAGAAGTTTCCATCTCCAGTTACCAAAAATTCTACCGTACCAGCACTGACATAATTCACGTGTTTCATAATTTTCACAGCCGCTGCACAAATACGGTCACGCAAATCACGAGACAAGGCAAACGCTGGCGCTACTTCTACTACTTTTTGATGGCGACGTTGAATAGAGCAATCCCGTTCATGCAAATGTACGATATTACCATGTTCGTCACCGATAATTTGTACTTCGATATGTTTTGGTTCTACAATTAATTTTTCTACGTATACATCATCATCACCAAAAGCCATTTTTGCTTCCGATTTTGCTCGATCATAAGCATCGCGAAGTTCTTCATATTTTGTCACTTCACGCATACCACGACCGCCACCGCCATTAACAGCTTTGATCATCAATGGATAGCCATATTTCTCAGCAAATGCTTCTAACTCTGCAAAGTCTTTTAATGGCCCATCACTGCCAGGAATCATCGGTATATCTGCTTTTTTAGCTTGAATACGAGCATTTACTTTGTCTCCGAACATCACTAAATGTTCTACTTTAGGACCGATGAACGTAATCCCTTCTTCTTCGCAACGTTGTGCAAAATGTGCATTTTCAGATAAGAACCCATACCCTGGATGGATCGCATCAACGTCATGTTCCTTAGCAATACGAATAATATCTTCAATATCTAAGTATGCATCTACTGGTTTTTTACCTTCCCCTACTAAATAGGATTCATCCGCTTGATTGCGATGTAATGAAAGTGCATCTTCGTTAGAATAAATAGCCACTGTGCGAATGCCCATTTCGTTACATGCACGAAGCACACGAATAGCGATTTCACCACGATTTGCTACTAATAGCGAGCGTATTTGTTTCATCATAATCCCTCCTCAACTTTGCATATTCCAGTATTACTACCATTTGGAATAGACATTTGTATACTTCATTATACTCCTAAACGTTGAAATTAGCTAGATATAAACATAGGTTATACATAATACAATTAGCCGTTATACGTATTTATCTAACAATACAACGAATCACTTCATCTCTAAAGACTAGATCTTTACATCTCGGTACATGGGGCGATACCGTACTAATCAAACCTTTAGACTTATAGAAAATATTTAGTACTGTACTTTGATGATGTCTTGTAAAGGTCACCCGTAAACAAAATTGTAAAGACTGTATCTCCATAATTTGTATATGATGTGGCTTTAATTTTTCCTCAAGGCCTTGCATATAGTCTTTTAAGAAGTATTCATATTCTGGTGGATATACAAAAGTATCCACTACACTAATATCTTCTAACCCACTTTCTTGACTCTCTATAGTTGCTCCATCAACATTTTCTATAGTTACCATTCCATGTATCGTCACAGGAGCTACTTGCTCTATAGTAGACTTTCCTATCAGTGTGGCTAATCTATCTACCACGGTCCGATCTGAAATTGAATCTATGTAGTTCACTCTTGAAACTTTTCCCTTACCATTGTAATACACAGATATTCTACTTTCCCAATCATGTACTTTTAAAGTAACAATGACTTGGTATGTATGATCGATGACAGCCGTAACCATACAAGGAATATCACCAAGAACGCCAAGTATATGCTTAACAATTTGTTGGGCTTGTGTGCTCATACTATTCCAATCACATGTAAGTCGTGACGGTATCAACTCCTGCGGCACTTCTAATTGTTGTGAGCACTTTGTATGATTAAATTCTACAGTAGTAGTTTCAGCTGAGGACGACACTATTCCAGTAGCCTCTGATTCTAAAAGAGGATCTTTCCTTTGTATAGACTGCGTTTGAGGTTGGATATAAGTTTTTATATTTCCATCCATAGTTAAACCACTAGGCAAGTCAACTAAATATAACTTACCCGAACTCCGTGTGATTCCAGTATAAAACCATTGGAATGTTTCTCGATTACGATATCCACGATTTAAGTTACAATCTAAAAAGACCGTATCCCACTCACTACCTTGAGCCTTATGACAGGTGATGGCATATCCATATTTTACTTGTAGAGCGTTAATATATTGATCCGTTAAAAATAATTCTTGTAATTTTTGTTTATATTCACTTTTACTGCCTTTTTTTGCCTCTTGAATCGCTGCAGAGTTCCGAATTTTAAAGTCTCTAAAGAGTGCCTTCAGTTCCAACTTTGACAAACTACGTTCATTTGATGTTAGCAAGTTTTCCATAATTAACACATTATGCCGCTCTTCGTTAACTTCAATCATAGCTTTTCTAAAATATAAGCGTATAATTTCTGTTTCCATTGTAACATCCCTAACAATTTGTTGCCCTACTTCAGCAACCTTAACAAAGTCACCATTCATCAAATATTCATCACCTACTTTGACATTTCTTGTTAATAGCAAGCGATCCTCTTTTGTTAGCTCTTGTTGATGTGGAAATAATTGTTCTCTTATTAAGCGATTATAGATATCTACCGAGGCATTTGAATAGGCGATTACCATAACTTTATCTAATCCTTCTTCACATATATGCTTCATATATGTAGAAATAAAGTCTTTATGCTGAATCTTTTTTACATCCTTAGGATGCTCCTCTAACTTTAATTCATTAAATCTATTTACTTGTAATTTATCTCGCAGGTAAGTGGCAACTTTCAACACCCCACTGTCTGCTTTTTGTCGAACTACCGTTTCTAAGGCATATGTTTGTATTGCATCACGATTTTTCAAGTAAGGGCACTCAGCATAAATACTATCTACATCTAATGCAGGAGAGTAGTTCATCCCTACAGGCGGTAACTGATAGCTATCACCAACAAAAATTATCTTTCTATTATTTTCTTTATAATTTAGATTAATAAACTCCAATAAATCATTTAACAATTTACCTGAACCAAATTGTACAGTTTCATTATCAACTTCTACACTGCCTATCAAGGAGCTTTCATCAATAATATATACCGCATCCACATCATCTTCATTAAATAATAAACGAAAATGCACAACTAAATCTGGTTCCCCAACTACCTGAGCCTCTAAAAAGTCATCTTTAATTTGCCTCTTTTTTTCCTCTATTTCTTCTAACTCTTTAAACTTATAAATATGTCTATGAATCGTAAACGCCTCATATTGACTCTTTGTCGATAAGACCTTAGCCGCCTTACCTGTAGGCGCCAATAGCTTAACAGTTCTTTTACTGTTACAAATATATCGAGCCACACCATTCATCAAAAAGGTTTTACCGGAGCCAGCGCAACCTTGTAATATAAATACTCTTTTTGTATCATCATTTAAAAATTTAGAAATCGCTCGTACGAATCCTAACTGATCATCATTTAGTACATACCCACTATACTCCCTTAATAAGGCATTATATTGTACTTCTTCATTATATATTGTTACGTCCATAATACTCCTCTAATTTCTCAATGACTGTTAATGTGCCGTTCCACCGTTTTGCCTCAATAGAGTCGACCAAATTAGAAATCTTACTGATAATATCTTTGCTAGAAATACGACTCACCCCTTCGCTTGCATGATTAATCGTATTTCTCAAATCTTTAATTTCATGGTACTCCATTATAAATTGTAAAGATTCCTCCTTAGTAAGTTCTGAATGGGCATCACCTTGCTTTAACATTCCATAATAGAGTAGCCCTTTATCAAAACTTTGTCGCATATATTCATCTTCTTCAACTAGAGATGTTACTTCTTGTTTCATAGGAAGAGGAAACTCTTGCAACATTGCATCTTCAGAAAAAGATATAAAAATACACTGTAACATGCCTCCAATAGTTCTACTTTGATTATACAAAAAACGATCATATGCCGGACATTGAGGTGAATTCTCCTGCTTTTTATGAATATTTTTCAAGTATCTATTTATTTCCATAAATGTTTCGTTAAACACCTTGGTATCTTTTATATAGCATATCTCTTTCGATGAACGTTGTCCTCCCCTAGATGGAATTCTTTTTTTCTCTACTAGTCTATCTAAAAATTGTTTTGCCTCTATACATTGATATATTAATTCATAGATCTTTGATTTTTCAATATCTAGTCCCTGTAGCAATTCATCTATATCATTTTTTGTTTTAACACTACCTATATTGGTACGTAAAAATTTAATAATATTCTTAGGCACCGATACATCTATTTTATGCTTATACTCTTTAGAAAATTTATCTGGCAATGTAGAATCTTTTTTTGTATAGGACATGACAAAAGACTCTTCATAACTACGTTTTAGTTTTCTAACATCATTTTGTAGCAATCCTTTGATAGAATCTAAATTCTTATGATAATAGATGTGCGTATCAAATAAAATACTTGCCAACCATTCTGTACTTAATGTCAAAGCCTGTTGAAGTAGCCCCTTATCTATACACCAACGAATAATCGACAGTTTAAGCTTCAAATCATCATTCACAACACTTAGTAAAGTAGTATATTCTTGTTCAACTGTATTAACAGTATATTTAAAAGCTTCTTCTTTTACAGACATATACGGAGCTTGTTTAAAGGTCTCTATAGCATCTCGTAATTCTTTAATAGCTTTTACCATTTCATAAGGAATACATAAGCTAACAGCTATGGAAAAGGCTTTCATAGATTCTAACAATTCCATACACTCTTTACTCATTGTCACTACACCGCTTGTTTCTGCTTCGAAATAAGCTTGCAAAGAACGAGTGCTACCGTAATTAGCAAATTCTTCCATACCAGAAACCAACGTATTGATATCGAATAGTTCACTGGCATTTTCTACAATCTGATTCGTCATATCCGAATATAAAATATAACCTACTTTTATATCTGAATGCTTCAAGAGATATAATAGCGAACTTAACAACTGAGTAACAGTACGTAATCCACCCGTCATATCAAAGTGGATTATTGCATCTTTATCATCACTATGTTCCTTGCGAAGTTTAATAGCCAAGTCTAGTAGGGTATTCATATCAATAGCTTGATTTTCATCATAATCAATTTCTTCAAATTGATCCTCAGACATTCCAATTTCATCAATAAGACGCTGTTTAAATACATCAATATGAGACCAATTACATTCTTTACCTTTATATAAAAAAGATTTTCTTTTTTTAACTTTTTTACTAGCCAATATATATATCTTAGAAATTGATTCTTCTTGCTCTTCCAATCTCGCTTGGATATATCGTACAGCTGATTCATTGGTTTGAATACAGTCTACTTCTTGACCATCGATAATATTTGTATATTGTTTGTGTACAAAATTATCTTGCTCTTCAGGGTTTTCATCTTGAGTCCAAATTGGACTAAGAAATAGAACCACAGAATGTTTCATGTATATTTCCTTCCTTTATAATAGTATTTTTTTCAAAAAGGCTATAAGCAGAATAGGCAATCCGCTTATAGCCTTCATAAAGTTTCCCTAAAGAATTGTAACTTTTGTTTATTGGCTTACCTGTACATCATCATTATTTTCTTTGACAGCCTCTAAATATTTTTCAATTGTACGGATACTGCGTCCTATCAATACCTTTATATCTTCCCGTGTTATATCAATATTCCTCTTTTCTCGCGCATGAACTGAATCATTACGAATCAACTTCAAAGTATTATATGGGTATAATACTGTTCGTAAAATCAACAATGTTAATGTATCTCTGCCCCATATATCTAGATTCGTCCCTTTTCCGCCAACAGCTTGAGGTATGAGTTGTACAAATTTATCGGCAATGTTTTCTGCACCATATCGATCAGTTCCATTAATGGATTCAATAAGTTTTAAAATAGCTTCCGCATCATAGCTAAACTCTTCTTTCTTCCCTATGAATGCCGATACAACACCCTGATTTACCTGTAAACTTCCCTTTGCAATCAATGATTCAATATCATCAACTTTTGCATATTTATCTAAAGATGTAATCGCTTTACTTAACTTAGGTGCCCCCTCAATGACTGTTTCATTTATAATTCGAGGAAGTATAACTTCATAAATTTCATCCCCACCAAAATCAGAATCTTTGAAATATTCTTTTCTAACTTTAAAAAAATTCCCTGAAGATAGACCCAAAAGATACGTCTTCATATCCTCAATAGATTGTTTTAATAAGTCTACATAGTCTATTTTATTCAAAGCCTTATTTATAACTTTTAATTTCTCATAATAACTATCTGTGCCGGTATTATCTTCTTTATCTAACTCGGTTTTTAGTTGTTCCTCTACCTTTTCGGTTACTTTCTCTTCTATTTTCTTCTTTATATACAAATATCCAAATAATAACTCCATCTTGGAAAGTTTTATATTAGGCTCTTCATTTTTTGTAATTTGATATACAGGTATTTTCCTAATAAATTTAATAAGTTCATCCACTATTTTAGTATCTTTACTTTTCTTTAATTCACGTTCATTCTCTCTAATTATATCCATTAAAGCATCTAAGATACCAACACATACAGCTCTTAACTCTTTGGGGTTAGAAAATAATTGTATAATCCACTTCCAGTTTCGTTCAAATTTTTCCTCTTTTAATGCAGATAACTTCCATGTTATATGCTTACTATCGAAGTTTTCACTCACGTTTTTACTCTGCAATTCTTTTTTAAATGCAATTTTTACATTTCTAAAAAAAACATCGACATTTCCTTTATCTATTTGAATATCTGGATTTTTCTCCCATTTATCAGGAACACGAATACTATAATTGATTAGCGCTTCCTTACATAACTTTTTATCCTCATTAACTTCTCTTGAAGCCTGTATTTTTCTTATAGCATCTATATTCTCTGTATATTGATTAAGTAACCAATAGAAAAATTTATACTCAGACTTCCCTGCTCTATGTTTTTTTCTTAATTCATCTTTAGTAGTTTCATAAAACAATTCCGATAGTTTATTTCCGAATTTTAATTCTTTATTCTCCCGTTTTACCTTTGAAAATGTTTTTCGCTGTATGGTTCTCTTATTTTTTCTTATAAAACCCAAAATCCCTCTAGTATTATCTGTATCAAATAGGATATCTGGCACCATTTCTACATATAAGGTCAATGCTTGCTGTATAAAGTTATGATCTAAACACCATTTAATATAATCTAGACGAGTTTTCGGATGCCAAACTAAATCATATTCTCTTTTTATTTTGGGTGAAAATACTTTTAAAAGTCGTAAGTTACGATTTTCTATATACCTACCTAGTTCTATCTCTTCTCCTTCTTTAGGATCTGGTATATCTTCAATTTCTACATCATCTAATGCTTCCCAAGCTTTTTTTATTTGTTCTACAGCCGCTTGAAACTCTTTTTGATTGGAAATAGTAATCGCTTCAGCAAATCCTTCTACTGAGTTAACAATTGCTTGGATTATGTCTCTATATTTGGGCTCATACGTAAACTCTAAACAAAATTTTAAGGCATCCTCAAAATACTTCTTCAATTCTTGAGCACTACCAAATTGGATAAATTCATGGATTCCATTAATAAAGTTTTGCGTATTTATCACTTGTGTTAAATCATCGACCTTTATTGTTTTTGGTTGCCCTTTCTCGTCACGTGCCATTTGTGCATATAAAAACTTATCTACTTCAATTCCTCTTTTTTCCAATACATTTAATACGAATAATAAATATACCGGAATCGTTCTAAAGCCACCTGTAATATCCACATACACATGTACACTTTTATTCGTATCTTTTTTAATTTCTTCAATATACTCAATTACCTCATTAATCATATCAAAGATATTTTTTACATTACTTTCTATTCCCTTTGTTTCATCTTTAATATGAATATCCTTAATTTTTAAATCAGAATAGTTCTGCCTATTTCTCATCGCATATCTGTATATCGTTTGCATTCTAGAGTCAATAAACTCTTTGTGATTTTTAAATTCAGTTCTCTTAACACCATTTAAATATTGATATACTAAAGTACCATCTCTTAATTGATATGTTTTTAATTGTTCATTTTCATTTTCATCTAACTCAACCTTGATAACATCATCTGTACTAAATGCAAACACATGATCAAGATCATGTAATATCGGACCACTTCCATCTTTTTTTGGTAATAGCAAATATTTTAATACAGTTTCACTTGTAATCAATCCTTTATCCATAAAAGAATATTCGCTATCATCTTCATAGATTGGAGCTTTCAAATCTTCTAAGTTATGATCCAATGATTCCAATGAAGTTAATGCTCCATTAATACTACTATACGCTGTTAATAAGATATTGTATTCTTGTCTCTCTGCCATCTTTTCTCTCCCTAAAATTCTCTAAACTGTACAAAGTTAAACTCAACTTGCTTTGTTTTCCCATCATCCAATGTTTTTACAATGCGTTCGCTAGTGGCAGCAACAACTTTTACACCATGTTTTTTTAGAAGGTCTACCATTTTATAGGTATAGGTAAACTCTCCTTGCACCATAACAACAGTTGGGTGCTTTTCTAAAATATCTTTTCCATATTGGCTTACCAAATTTTCTACTTCTTCCACAGTACTATCTGGATTTACAATTGGAAAGGCTATATCTAAAATCGGCCCATAGTTTTCTGCCATATTTTTTTGTGCCTCATCCCACTGTGCACTAGGATGGTTGCTATGATTAATAAACACAATGTACCCCCTTACTAAATAAAACATATTCTTACTTATATATTAATGTATTTGCTTCTATTTTTCTATAGGAATTTTCATTTTTAGCATGCCCTCCATCTCTCAAACTCATATATATTTCTTATATCAGCGATCTATCATTTTGTTTTAATTATCTTCTCTCCTATGATATGATAAAATATATTTTTATTACTTCTAACTAGTTATCTAATAAGGACAATTATGCAACCTATTTTATATTTCACACTATCATTAGATCATTCCCCTTGCTCTATGAACCAAGCTATCCGCGAGCAAAAGATATCCCAGGCTATGCGCCGTCGGCTTCGTCGTGAAGGCTCGTTCCTTGTGAATGAAAGACCTGCCACTTGGGATACATTGCTACATCCTGGCGACTCTGTGGAGGTCCACTTAACTAAAATATCCCACATCGATCCCACATCGATGAACCTAGACATTATCTTTGAGGACGAACATTTACTAGTCATCAATAAGCCTGCGGGCATGCTTATGCATCCTACTTCCTCTGAAAGATATCACACACTTGCCAACGGTGTATTGGCATACTTTGAAGAACACTCTATGAATGCTAGCTTTCATCCCATACATCGTTTGGATAAAGATACTTCTGGTCTCGTTATCATTGCTAAGAATGCCTTAGTTCAACATGCTTTTACCAAGCAACATACACGAATTCAAAAAATGTACGATGCCATCACGGATGGTATCATTCCTAGCAATAAGTTATCCATTCATTTCCCGATCGCTCGCTTCGAGGGCAGTATTATCGAACGCTGTGCTCATCCATTAGGGCAACCTGCCCATACAGATGTAACCGTAGTTCACCGATATCCACATCATACCCATGTGCGCTGTTATCTGCACACGGGACGGACCCATCAAATTCGTGTCCACCTTAGTACGTTAGGATATCCGCTAGCAGGCGATGATTTATACGGTGGATCCTTAGCGTGGCAAACTAAACAATGCCTCCACGCCTCAGAGCTTTACTTTATCCATCCTATGACACAAGAGGGGATGGCATTGCAGGCACCGTTGCCAGAATATTTTAGGAAAATCCCTTAAAATAAGAGCGGTGATTCCCACCGACGATATACAACTAACGTAACTAAAGGACTGTATCACATGCCTAGGCATGTGATACAGTCCTTTTAATATTCTATCTTTACTAATAATATTGAAATGACTTCACGAGCATCAAAAGTCTCTATTCGTCTTACAAAAAAACTGACACACCCTCAAAGACATGCCAGCTTTTCTCAAATCAATTTAAATTTTGTTGTTGCAACCTAATACGTTTTTAATTTTATGTTGCACCATAGCTTGAATTGCTTCACGAGCTGGCCCTAAGTATTTACGAGGGTCAAACTCAGCGGGATTATTTGTTAATACTTCACGGATACTTGCTGTCATAGCTAGGCGCAAGTCTGTATCGATATTAATTTTGCACACTGCCATTGTCGCTGCTTTACGAAGCATATCTTCTGGTACACCTTGTGCACCTGGGATAGCTCCACCAAAAGAGTTACATTTTTCTACGAATGCTTGTGGTACAGAGGAGGCACCATGTAATACGATTGGGAAGTTCGGCAATAATTCACCTACTCGTTGTAACCGATCAAAGTCTAAGTATGGAGTACCTTTAAATTTATACGCTCCATGGCTTGTACCAATAGCAATCGCCAAAGAATCAACGCCTGTTAAGCGAACGAATTCAGCGGCTTCCTCTGGATCTGTAAATAACGCATCTTTTTCGCTAACATTTACATCATCTTCCACGCCAGCAAGACGACCTAATTCACCTTCTACTACAACACCATGTTTGTGAGCATATTCCACTACACGAGCAGTCAATTCTACATTTTTTTCAAATGGATGTTTAGAACCATCAATCATAACGGAAGTAAAACCGCTGTCGATGCAATCTTTGCAGATTTCAAAGTCATCACCATGGTCTAAATGTAATGCGATAGGAAGATCTGTGTCGATCAACGCCGCTTCTACCAATTTTGTTAAATATAAAGGTTTGGCATATTTACGAGCCCCTGCAGACACTTGTAAAATCAAAGGTGCTTGTTCCACTTTTGCGGCATCCACAATCCCTTGGATAATTTCCATATCATTTACATTGAAAGCGCCGATGGCATAGCCACCTGCATAGGCTTTTTCAAACATCTCTTTTGTAGATACTAATGGCATAATTGGCCTCCTTGTAGTATATATACATACACTATTAATGACTATATAACACTATCATTATACAGTATCTATGGGTCCTATTCAATACGAACCTAGACCGTATCAATGAATAGCTCATAGGTACATCATGCTATGGGTATATATTTTATAGCATCTTTGCCACATCTAATTGAGAAACAGCCTATTCTATGGTACAATTAAAAATAAGACTTTATCAGATTCAGTAGAATCTTTCAGTATAGGAGATATCATGGTTAATCGATTTTTACAAGGTACGCTTATCTTAACCATTGCTGGTTTTGTAGTGAAAGCCATCGGTAGCTTGAACTGGATATTCTTATCCCGCGTTCTCAGCGGTGAAGGTATCGGTATCTACCAAATGGCATTTCCAGCATACTTATTGGCATTGCAGCTATCTAGTGCAGGAATTCCTATTGCCATTTCCATTATGACAGCAGAAAAATTGGCAAAATATGATTTACTAGGGGCAAAAAAAGTATTTTCCATTTCTTTCAAAATGCTATTTGCTCTCGGTCTATTGTTCAGTATCGCCGTCTACGGATCTGCCCAATGGCTCATCGACATCAATTTTATTACAGACCCAAGGGCGTACTATTCTTTAATCGCTCTATCGCCAGCAGTGTTTTTTGTAACCCTCATTTCTTGCTATCGTGGCTACTTGCAAGGATGGCAAATGATGACACCTACGGCAATCAGCCAAATTGTAGAACAGTTACTACGTGTCGTAGTCATGCTGGGGGCGGCGTATATCTTACTTCCTTACGGATTAGATGTGGCTGCTGGTGGTGCAAGCCTAGGCGCTGGTATCGGCGCCGTTGGTGCTTTAGTGGTGCTCATGTACTACTATTATCGTCTACCAAAACGGTTAGATGAACCGATAACGACTACGGAACCACCTGAAAGTTCCAAGTCCATCATTCATCGTTTAATCAACCTATCTATTCCTATCGCTTTAGCCAGCATGATGTTACCTATTGTAGCTATGCTAGACGTAGCGATTATTCCAAGACGATTAATCGACATCGGCTATCCACTACATGAAGCTACGGAACTCTACGGCTATCTGTCTGGTATGGCGGTACCTCTTATCAACTTGGCTACCATCATTACCGCGGCCATTGCAACGAGCATTGTGCCAGCTGTTTCCAATGCAGTGTCTATTAAGGATATCAAACAAGTCTACTATCGCACGGCAGGTTCCATGCGGTTAACTTTCGTAGCAACCATTCCTTTCACGGTGATGCTATACATTTTGGCAGAACCTGTAGTATCCACCATTTATAATGCACCACGTGCAGCAGAAGCCACACAAATCTTGGCATGGGCCATCTTCTTCTTAGGTCTTCACCAAGTGACCACAGGTATCTTGCAAGGTTTAGGAAAACCACGTATTCCCGTTATTAACATGGGTATCGCAGCCATTGTGAAAGTCATTTTAAACTGGGAATTAACGGCTATCCCAGCCCTAGGCATTGGTGGTGCTGCTTACGCTACCGTCGCTGATATCGGCTTTGCTGCCCTATTGAATCTTATTTGGATTCATCGTCACACAGGCTACTTTATCGACCTTATCTTATTGGGTAAAAATATTATCTCCGCCTCCATCATGGGCGTGTTTATGTATTATTTCTATCCACTCTTACAAGGAACAATCCCAACCTTCTTTAACATCATGATTACTGCTAGTATCGGTGCTTTCATCTACGTAGCAATCATGATTGTACTGAAAGGACTTAACAAAAATGACGGCGCTCGATTACCTGTAGTAGGACGGTTCTTTAGATAATTAACTATGATCCATTTTGGCATTGTAGGATAATTAAATATCCACATTAGTGGAACAGATCTTAGAGAATTCTATATGAATATAGCGAAATACCCTTGAATCATATCGTTCAAGGGTATTTTTATATAGTTTAGTATATTGCGAGCGCATTCGTGTACCACTATCTATAAGTACCATGAATACCCTACTTTCAGCATAGCTAGTTAGCTCAATTGTACACAAAAAGAACAGCCCCAAAGGACTGTTCTTCTATGCACAACCTATCGTATAGGTCATTATCTATTTTTCTTACGCGTTTTTAGCAATTTCAACTAATTTAGCGAATGCAGCTGCATCATGTACTGCCAAGTCAGCCAACATTTTACGGTTGATTTCAACACCAGCTTTTGTTAAACCAGCGATGAAACGGCTGTAGGATAAACCATTAATACGGCTTGCTGCATTGATACGAGCGATCCATAATTTACGGAACTCACGTTTTTTAGCACGACGGTCACGACGAGCATAGTATAATGCTTTCATTACGGATTCGTTTGCTTTTTTGAATAAGCGAGAACGTGTACCACGGTAACCTTTAGCTAATTTTAAGATTTTTTTATGACGTGCATGCGCTGTTACGCCTGTTTTTACTCTTGCCATTATTGTATTCCTCCAATATCGTTATATGTTACTAAAATATTTGAATCTTATGCGTATGGTAAGCATTTTACTACGCGTTTGTAGTCAGATTTGCTAACCAATGTTGCTTTGCAAAGATTACGTTTACGTGCTGGAGATTTTTTCTCTAAGATATGACTTTTGAAAGCTTTTGCACGTTTGAATTCACCACTACCTGTTACTTGGAAACGTTTAGCCGCTGCGCGACGAGTTTTAATCTTTGGCATTATTCTTCCTCCTAATTACCTTTTTTAGCTAAAATCATTGTCATGTTTCGGCCTTCTAGTTTCGCTTCTTTTTCAACAACCGCTTGGTCAGTTAATTCACCAGCAAAACGAGTCAGCACATTAAGCCCCAATTCTGGGTGGCTTAATTCACGACCGCGGAACATGATCGTTACCTTAACTTTATTACCATCACCTAAGAATTTAGCTGCATTTTTAAGTTTTACATAAAAATCATGATCTTCGATGTGAGGACGAAGCTTAACTTCTTTCAATGTGAAAGTTTTTTGCTTCTTCTTTGCTTCTTTTTCGCGTTTTTGTTGCTCATAACGGTATTTACCATAGTTCATAATACGACAAACTGGTGGTTTACCATTAGGGGCTACTTCTACTAGATCTAAATGTTGTTCTTCTGCCATAGCCAAAGCATCACGAACAGACATAATACCTAACTGATCATTATCTGCACTTACGACACGAACTTCGCGAGCACGGATCTCTTCATTAATACGCGGTGTATCTTTGCTAATACTAGTCACCTCCAAAGGGATAAAAAAATCGGATGGCACAAGGCCATCCGAGCATAGTTTGTAACTATCTGTACCCAACATTTCATGACATTAGGTGAGAAGCGGATGGCTTCTACTTGTTAATACTCAATTAGTATACGCTATGAATCCCCTCTTGTCAAGGGTTTATCTTAGGATTCCGTGCCGTATCTAAGGTCTGTAATTTCCATTAATCGCCAGCGTGCATAACTTCCCGAACGATCATATACCTTTAAGGCAATTCCTTCTACCATGACACCAGAGGATAAGCCATGTTCATCTACTAAGCGATGATCAATAAGAATATCTTCTTCCTCCTTGTTTCCTCCATCCAATCGAGTATAGTCAGAACTTTTCAGAATAGCACGATAGCCATTCTCTAGCGTGATACAACCACGTACAAGAGCTTTTCTATCCTGCACGGTTTCCTCAGGCAACACTTCTACACTTTGAATCGACATTTTTCGTTGCCGGCTCGGCCCTGAATATTCCGTATAGGTCACTTTGACAGGCGTATATGGTTGTAGCTTATAGGAAGAAAACTGTGGCAAGTACAACGTGTTACCATCCTCGGTCTCAATATGAGCCACATCTTTTTCTTGATTAACATATCCAATAATCCCAGATTCCACAGGTAGAAAATCTTCTATGGAGTCCGTTTCTTCCATAACAAAAACCCTTGCCTTTTCACGGCCTTTATCATCTACATACCATTCTAGCTTTGCTCGTACAAATTTGCCTTCTTCGAAAGAAATTCCATCCAACTCCTGTTTGGTCACTGTCACTTCCATTGGCACTTCTCCGTGACCGGCAAAGGCAATTTTGTAAAACTTCTTCTGGTTATTTGTAAATGTTCCCAGCATCATCCCTGTATCCCAGGAAATGTCAGAATACATTGCCCCTAGCACTGCATTTTTATGAGTTTGGTAGAAGTCTCTATTTCCTTCTTTACTAGGGTTGGACACATACCAAGGAGATTGGCTTAATTGTTCTGCCTCTTCATAGCTTTTTTTGCCCACTTCATTTTGTCCAGCTAACACTTCCGCCACCTCAATGCTCGCTTCTTCCAAGTACTGTTCTTTCACTAATAACTTAGCTACTTTCAATTTTAAAGGAGCTCCAAATTTTAATGGTGGATGACATAACAAGGCTTTACAATATGCAGATAACGCTAAGCTTTCATCTTCTACCAAATAGGTATCTCCTAATGCGCTCCACGCCCAATACTCTTTGCCCTTCCGTTCAATCATTTGCAAGACACACTGGCGTGCTTCCGCATACTCACCACATGCCATGAGGACTTTCCCACGTTTCCAGTTGATGATGACAGCTTCCTCCTCACGCAATCTTGACTCATGACTAGCAACGGATTCACAAATGGATTTTATCAAGTCTTTATCCTGACAGCTTCCTAAATGATCCAGCACATATTTGGTCATTCTTCCATACAACGATGGCCAATACTCTGGTCCTTTGTGCGCTGCATTGGGTAAGGCTTCTCTTCGTTCCCCACGATACGCATCTACAGGGAGGCCCATTGCCATAGTAGAAACATAATAGGTACCCACATCCAAAGACCCTTGGTCATTTTCTAGCTTATTAATATGGCTCCAAATGAAAGCATCATAAAAAGCACGACTTTTTCCTAGCACTCCAAAGTAAGCATCTAAATAGGCTTTCACGGATTGTCCCTTAGGCGCCGGTTTCATAGCCTCTTCTTTCACCACATTAAAGAGTGCTTGGCAGTACAATCGTTCGATCCCTTCATGACTTGGATTCGCTTGGTACACATCACGAGCAGCACGAGCGGCTTCCTTATACCGTTTTGCTTGCACCAAACTCTCTACTTGTTGATACCCTCGATCTCCTAACTGAAGGGCTTTTTCTTGGTTTTTCACAAAGACATCATCACCATGTACCACAAGTTTACCTAATTCTTCTATATAGTGGCTAAGATTGCTTTCATCATTCTGTTCTACACATCGTTGGATTAAGGACATAAGAACGTATCCATAAGCCTTAATATCCCACTCCCCCACATTAGGTTGCTTCATCAATTGACAGGCTACTGCATATGCTGCATCAATGTTGCCTTCTCGACGAAGGGCAAATACACTTTTCGAACTGATTTCAACAGTTTCTGGAACTGTCATTCCATCCCAGTTTCCCATACTTTTTTCTCCTTCTAATCTTTTCATATAAGATACTATATACATATTGTAATCACTAACATTCATATTGTCATATACTTTTTACGCAATATCCCCTGGCTGAGAGCCTATGTACTCATCCAATAGGTCATTTGCGCAGGATTAATAATTTCTAATACACTTTCAATAAACTCTACACTCGTCGATTTAGATTCTAAGGGTATTGTACTCGTTATGATTCCTTGCCGATTATAATATAGATTAAATATAGCCACATCTCGCCCACAAGTAAATGTGGTCCGAATACAAAATTGACCTTTTTCCATTCGGGCAATGCGAATCTGTACTTGCCCTAATTCTTCTTCTATCCAGCTCATATACTGCTTAATGCCTTCTACAGGACCTCTTGGATAAGTGAAAGCATTCACGACACTACCTACACCTTGTGGTACATCTTGAACTGCTTCTACGCTTCGTTTCTTCCTGCAATTACCTCTGGATTCTATATAAGTTTCTCCTTGTGAAACCATACTTTCAGCCCTATCATATATAGATTGCCCTACTAGAGCCATGATAATTTCATCCAATTCCTCATCCAGCATAGATTCATGTTGCATGACGCTAGACACGGTACCATTTTTCTTATAATACAGTTTATATGAACCATGACTTATCTCACCTTTAACCGTAAAGATAATGTGATAATCATACTCCGTAATATGAGAAATTTTATACCATCTATCACCTAACATGCGTACTAGCAACCGACATAGTCCTTGACCTTCTTTGCGGAGAGCATACCAAGGAGTGACTACATGTTGCTGAACCCATTTATCATCTATAAAATCATCTACAGGAACTCCTTGAGCAAAAGATTCCACATCCTTGAGCGCTAATCGTGTTGCTGGTGTAGGCCCCTTAACGACACTCGATTTTGTATCAACCTTAGGCATACCATCAGTTGTTATATCAGAAGATAAACGGCCGTCGCCCCCTGCAGATAGGGCCCTGTTCATAGACTTAAACTCTTCTAGGGATTGTTTTGTCTCCTCTACCTCATAATCCACAGTATCTTGACGAATCACGTCTCTCCCTTCAGAAAGATATTCTCGATTGCATGCTTTTCGCTCTTCCTGCGACATAGTATAAGGGATCTTGTTATGAACATCTCCAATTACCTTATGGACCCGTTCTAACTCCTCCTTCACATTGATTGTCTCTACTATTTCTTTCGATTCTGAAAGCATAGGCAACGTATACTGTGGGTATTCCCGTTCACTATCTACAAACATTTTGAAAAGCCACCGCCCTAATAAGTAGGCGTCTTTTAGAGATCGTTTCGTTTGCCATCCGAGCAACACATGTACATCTCCATGGACCGCACACTTGCCACACTGTTGTAATAATTGTAACTTACTAACAATCTCCTTAGGCATGCTATCCATAAAATCAGACTGTGAAAGTCGAGTTTCTAGTGTTTCCCCTTCTGTTTTTACAATATTCAATTCATCAAATACATAGCTCACAAAGGCTTCAGCAAAACAACAAAGTTTCACAAAATATACTTGTAAATCTTGATACATAGCTATCTCTGCACCATTTCCATATTCATATAATACTGGATAGTTCTCTTGTAACAATGAAAAGTTCATAGTCTCTCCTTTCTCAACCCTGTGCTAGATCAATACATCTCAAAGGATAGGTACATAGGAACCCTACGATGCATCATGGCGGATGCATATGACCGACATTGACGCCCAATAGAGTCCCTATAAGAATAGGGCTCGCCCCAATACTGATGGGTGGACCGCAACTTTTTATTATACTGATACAGTAAAATCTTTCGCCCCTCTTTCGTTAAATAACAACCATGTTCTACCCGATTGAAATGATCAAGGGTGATCATCTTTTTCCCAATTAAAGTGAGGCACAACGAATCTACTATGGGAGCTCGCCACTCTTCCATCAAATCCGATACTAATGCTGCATGGCCTCGGCGAATCGCATGCATATGTCCTATAAATGGATGTAACCCTACATGCATAACCGAAGCTAACACTTCATTAAACAACATACTATATCCTAAGCCTAGCATAGCGTTAAAAGGATCTTCCGGAGGGCGTTTTGTGCGCGTTGTAAACGCAAACTCCTCTGGTACAATAGAACCTAATGCTTCAAAATAGTAACGACTTAAAATCCCTTCAAATCCCCGTAATTGATTAATGGAATGGGCCGTGCTAATACGTGGCAATAAAGCTAACATATCCGCTATTTTTTCCTCTACCTCTTCCTTTGTATCCTTTCGATGATATCGTCGCAGCAAAGTCAACTGATTCCTCGCCTTTGCCATGATCATCACCTTTGAGATTTGTAAGGAAAAGTCAAAGTCACTTGCCACCTGAAACTGTTGCATATGCTTCTCGATGTCCACTGTCTTCACACCCCATAAGGATCCATAATGTAATCCATAATTAGATATCCAGCTCACGGGAATAGAATGAATCATACATTCAGTTAAGACATGAGAGGATACGCTGACCGAATGTAAAACCGTTATATCTTCCACTGTCTCAATAGATAGTTTTTGTACCACCTGCTCTCCTACTTCCACTACAAAGTATCCCCCATCTTTACGTAATTTTGCGGATGGTTCCGTTATATATAGGGATGGCATAGTGATCCTCCTGTCCTAAACTACGATACACTAATCCTGCTACATGAGCTACTTATTGAAGACAAGATATAATGGTCTCTCCCAGTTCACACAATACACTTCGTAAGCCATCACCTAATCCTTTATCTTCTTTTATGAATCCCCTTTTAAGTTCTATAATCACACAAAAGCGTTTTACTCTTTCATGGTAATGTAAGGTATCTTCTCCTAACTTTGAATTTACAATATTTAAAATTTGTTGTTTTGTTGCATCATCTACAAATCTATAGGGAATGATATCATATAAAACTCCCTCTACTGTATCCTCATTGACTTCACTCATATGAACTATCATGTGTCCTTCTTCTGCAAACGGCAAATCAAATAAAACACCTTTAGATTCAGATAGTCTACCAAATTCAGTGAAAGGAAACCCCTCTTCTTTAAAGGCTTTCATATACTCATCCAATAGTGTCATTTCTGTTGTATACCTTTGTTTCGCCATAATATCTATCCTCCCTTACCTTATAACTTAGACTCTACCATATCGACGTCGTATATCAGGCATATATGTTTTTATGTCATCCGCAGCCCTAGAAAATGTATTCATCACCATAAAAGCTTGTGTATCATCATTTATATCAAAGATTCTTTGCACACCCATAATAATATCTATAGCATCATCCTCTTCATCATACTCAGCCGATGCATAGTCCACTTGACTACTTATAACCTCCACAATTTCTTGAATATCTTCTGCATAAAAACTCCCTGATTCCATAACGCCTTTAAACATGACTAGCACCTTGTCTCTGATATTATCTCTACCAATAACAAGCATAGCTTTCACACCTTCATCATCCTCATAATCTGTCACAACAACGGGCATCTCCATAATACAGACACACTTAAAGAGTTGACTATAATCGCCAAAGATCATTTTAACTTCTTCAATAAACGGAAGTTCTTTCCGAGAAATCATTTTCTCTCTTTCATCATCTGCTAACATAGTTTGCGATGTATTTACATCTGTACTACTCTTGGTATCAAAGAATAATTTTTTTAAACTATTCCACATAGAATCTCCTTTCACTTAACATACTATAGTTACAATATACTTCATCCTGATGGAGTCTGTAGCTTGCCTGTACAGATAGTATATATCATATAAAAGTTTGCATTTTACAAAAGTCCCGATAGTACATTATTTCCCAACTAAATATATACTATTTAAGAAGGTCCTTAAATCATAGCATCGTCCAATTTTTAATCATTGTTCGATATACGATACGATTGAGCAAAAATAATAAAAAATCCTTGAATGTTCTATTATTGTATGGTATAGTACTAATTAATGAAAGGCTTAAGTAAGGATTAAATAAATCAATTTACTTAATAAGCTCTTTTATGAAAAAATTCTAAAGAAAATCAAAAAGATGGTCGGTGCAGTAACCATGCGGGTTGAAGGTACTTTTTGAAATCCGATGTTGCATCACTTTTCAAGATGAGCTGAGATCGTCGGAAACTGCATTTTTGAAGGCTTGGTTATGCGGATTCTAAGGGGTACCCTTTAGAATTACTTCCCCATTGCGGGGACTGAAACAAGCCAACATAACCGATGGCATAGCCTGCCAAACTTTAGAATTACTTCCCCATTGCGGGGACTGAAACCATCGTTTTGCCAAACGACGTTTTGTTTTCTCCAAACCTTTAGAATTACTTCCCCATTGCGGGGACTGAAACATAATAGACCGTTTTTAAAGAACGGATATTCATCCTCTTTAGAATTACTTCCCCATTGCGGGGACTGAAACCTTCGAGCTCGCGGTATTATTGTGAACATTCGTGCTTTAGAATTACTTCCCCATTGCGGGGACTGAAACTTAAACTCCTGCTCATGAGCAAAGGAGAAATCTCCTCCTTTAGAATTACTTCCCCATTGCGGGGACTGAAACAGTATGGGCTTTTAAATTTATTGAGTTTCAAGAGTCTTTAGAATTACTTCCCCATTGCGGGGACTGAAACGCTATACTATAGTAAGGGCTCTAAACGCTCGCATCCTTTAGAATTACTTCCCCATTGCGGGGACTGAAACCCTTCAATACGATGATATAAAGATCCCATAAAACATCTTTAGAATTACTTCCCCATTGCGGGGACTGAAACCCATTTCTATTTGTTGGGGATGATTCGTCTACCTTCTTTAGAATTACTTCCCCATTGCGGGGACTGAAACTGGTCAAAGAAAGAATATTAAAGCGATCTGGCATCTTTAGAATTACTTCCCCATTGCGGGGACTGAAACCTTAAACAAATGACCTACATAATATAGGTCAATCTTTAGAATTACTTCCCCATTGCGGGGACTGAAACCTAGTTGCATAGAGAGATAATTTTTTATATTTGGCATCCTTTAGAATTACTTCCCCATTGCGGGGACTGAAACCAGAATCTGTTAAGTAATCATGTACATTAGATACTACTTTAGAATTACTTCCCCATTGCGGGGACTGAAACACCTCTATTTAGCTACACGTTCACGAACAATCAACTTTAGAATTACTTCCCCATTGCGGGGACTGAAACACCACGTAAGAACAACTCGTGAACTTTAGTGATGATCTTTAGAATTACTTCCCCATTGCGGGGCCTGAAACATCTAAATCGTGCAATGTTACAGCTTTTGGCTCTAATCTTTAGAATTACTTCCCCATTGCGGGGACTGAAACTAGAATTACGATAATAACCAATAATAACATAATACCTTTAGAATTACTTCCCCATTGCGGGGCCATACAGAATAACATTAGCCTTTTCCCCATGGTACACATATCTATGCGTAAATGGTACACTGTACCATTTACGTCCACCATTGCGGGATAGCAAAATGACAATAGCCTTTTCCCTAAGTACACATATCTATGCGTAAATGGTACACCGTACCATTTACGTCCACCATTGCGGGATAGCAAAATGACAATAGCCTTTTCCC
>UQVF01000006.1 GCA_900544365.1 uncultured Veillonella sp.
TATATGTCTATTTTATTGCAAAAAAAGAATGTTGGCGACTACTCTTATATGAGTAGCCCCAACATTTATTATAGAGCCACAAAAAAGGTGTGACCAACCGTCACACCTTTATCTTTTCCACAAAATGTGGTATACTATACGTAACAAAAAGAAGGGCCACCAACGTGTCGAAGGCGTTAGGCTCATCTCAAAAGTATTGGAAATGAATTTAGCCTAACGTGTTGAGGTCTGCCAACCTCTTTGCGTTAGGCTTTTTCATTAATTATTTGAACAAATCAATGATTTGTACTAGTAAGTCTAAAATTAAAATCATTAAATAGATTTTTTCAAACTTTGTCATAGTACCACCTCCTCCTATAATTAGGAAGAGACGAGCCCAACTCACGTTGATGATCCTTCTATATTTTCATTATAGCATAAAATATACAAAACGTTATCTTACAAAAGATATTTTTTAGAAAATAGACAATCCATTCTCGGCGCCCCACCTGTGGATGAGTTCTTTTCATAAGGGATCAAAATTAATCTATGCCAAAAACGAGCAACATATTCCGGAGCAAACCTACCGTAGGATCAGTTTGTGGAGGAATGTGTTGCTCGTTTCCCCTAGCGTAAATTCCGCCGAAAGAACTCATACACAGCAAGCGCCGCTTTTTTGTTCATTCCCTCAACGTTCTCCAGTTCGTGTAACTCCGCCACTCGCATAGCATCTAAATTCCCAAAGTGCTTATACAGCGCTTTTCTTCGTTTTGGTCCTATGCCCTCTACATGATCTAAAACAGATTCTAAATTCCGCTTTCCACGTAATCTACGATGGTAAGTGATGGCAAATCGATGCGCTTCATCGCGAATTTGTTGTAGTAGCTGTAATTCTGGCGTATGGTGTTCTAGAATAATACTTTCCGATTCTCCTTCTACGAATACTTCTTCGATTCGCTTCGCCAAAGATATGACTGGGACATCAGTCACACCCATAGCGCGGATCACCGGTAAGGCTGCATTTAGCTGCCCTTTACCACCATCAATGATAATCAAATCTGGCATGGGCCAATCCTTTTCGTTGCCATAGCGACGTTCCATAATTTCTGCCATAGATGCAAAATCGTCTGGCTTCCCTTGTACTGTTTTCAGCTTGAATCGGCGATACTCTCGTTTCGCTGGCTTTCCACCTTCAAAGACGACCATGGATGCCACCGTTTCTGCCCCCTGCATATGGGAAATATCGTAACATTCCATGCGCTCTGGCAATCGTGGTAAGTCTAGCACTTCCGCTAATTTTTTAACAGTACCACCGGACTTATCGAGAGTGTATTGCCACTGGCGACGGCGTTCTGCCAAGAAATTCTGCGCATTTTCCTCTGCCATCTTGATGAGGTCTTTTTTATAGCCTCGTTGTGGCACAGATACTTCTACTTGTTGCCCTTTCATAGAGGTGAACCATTCGCTAAACAGTTCACGGTCCACACTATCCATAGGCAATAGCAATTCTTTAGGAATGAATGTAGAACCTCCATAATACTGTTTAATGAACTCTGTCATCACAAGCTCTGGACTATCTCCTTCATGTTGAACAAAGTAATTTTCTCGTCCCAATAAGCGTCCACTGCGAATAAAAAACAGTTGAATACACGCCATAGGACCATCGATGGCCATGCCTAGTACATCCATATCACCTCGTTGTGTGACCATGCGTTGCTTTTCTTGTACCTTTTGGATACTTAATAAATCATCACGATACTTGGCCGCTAGTTCAAACTCCAAGTCTTCTGAAGCTTGCTCCATCTTGGACGTAATCTCTTGGATCACTTTCACTTGTTTCCCTTCAAAGAGGGCTACAATATCATCGATGTATTTACGATAGGCCTCTACCGTTACATACTTCATACAAGGCCCTTCACAATAGTGCATATGATATTGCAAACAAGGTCGTTCTACTTTCATACTTTTACAAGTGCGCAATGGATAATAGGACCGCAAAATGCGTAGCACATGATGCACTGCTGTCACATCTGTGAAAGGACCGAAATACTTCGCACCATCACGTTCCAAACGACGCGTCATAAAGAGGCGTGGAAAGTCCTCTTGCACAGTGACTTTCACGTAAGGATATGTCTTGTCATCTCGAAGCATAATATTGTATTTCGGATGATGTTCCTTGATTAAGGTCGCCTCAAGGATAAGTGCTTCCATTTCTGTTTTCGTTTGGATCGTTTCCACATCCCAAGCACGGCGCATCATAGCGGCCACTTTCACAGAACGATTCACATCTTGTTGCACATAGGAGCGCACTCGATTGCGCAGGTTGATGGCCTTCCCTACATAGATGATACGCTGGTACTTGTCACGCCACAAATATACCCCCGGTGTGGTCGGCAGATGACTGACCTTTTCCAGAATATACGCTTGCTGTTCCGCATCTCCCATCATCATATCTTGTTGACGAGACGGCTGAAAGTTCACTTCTTCTGCTTGTAATTGTCTGTCAATAGGATTCATAGTCTGTCCTCAGTGAGCAACGGATGTTCTTCCATATAGGTTCTAGTTTTCTCCAATACTGGACCTAAGAATTTTCCAGTGTAACTTTCAGGTAACGCGGCAATCTCCTCAGGTGTGCCAGTGCCCACAATCGTACCACCACGGAAACCACCTTCGGGACCTAAGTCAATAATATGGTCTGCTGTTTTGATGACATCTAAATTATGCTCGATGACCACTACTGTATCGCCGCCATCGGTAAGTTTTTGTAACACCTCTAGCAATTTACGGATATCTTCCACATGAAGCCCTGTAGTTGGCTCATCTAGGATATATAAGGTTTTCCCTGTACTACGACGAGCCAGTTCAGTAGCTAATTTCACTCGCTGCGCTTCCCCACCAGATAAGGTAGTCGCCGCTTGGCCTAAGCGAATATAGCCTAAACCCACTTCTTGCAAAGTTACCAATTTGCGGTGAATTTTTGGGATCGCACTAAAGAACTCTACCGCTTCATCAACGACCATGTCCAATACATCGGCAATGCTTTTCCCTTTGTATTTCACTTCCATGGTCTCTCGATTGTAACGTGCCCCTTTACATACTTCACACGGTACATATACATCTGGCAAGAAATGCATTTCAATTTTAATGATACCATCCCCACGGCACGCCTCACAGCGACCTCCTTTGACGTTAAAGCTAAATCTCCCTGCTTTATAGCCACGAATCTTTGCTTCATTAGTTTGACTGTACAACTCACGGATGGCATCGAAGACCCCTGTGTAAGTAGCAGGATTTGAACGTGGTGTGCGCCCGATTGGACTTTGGTCAATATTAATGATTTTATCCACGTACTCTAAGCCACGAATTTCTTTATGAGCTCCTACCTTATGATGACTTTTGTAGAGTGTATTGGCTACACCTTTATATAAAATCTCATTAATTAATGTGGATTTACCAGATCCACTGACACCTGTCACAACAGTGAACAATCCGATAGGGAACTTCACATTCACTTGTTTCAAATTATTCTCTTTAGCACCACGGATTTCTAAGCAGGCTTTCGTAGGTTTTCTCCGTTCTTTTGGTAATGGAATGTACTTTTGACCACTTAAGTACTGACCAGTAATAGACTCTTTCACAGCCATCACCTCTGGTACTGTTCCTTGCGCCACGATTTGACCACCATGTTCACCAGCCGCAGGTCCAATATCCACCAAATAATCCGCCGCTAACATTGTATCCTCATCATGTTCTACGACGAGTAAGGTATTGCCTAAATCACGCAAGCCTTTTAGTGTTTCAATTAACCGATCATTATCACGCTGATGTAGACCAATGGACGGTTCATCTAGAATGTATAAAACCCCAACGAGGCCCGAACCAATTTGTGTAGCCAATCGAATGCGCTGTGCTTCCCCACCAGATAAGGTGCCCGCACTGCGATTCATCGTCAAATAATCTAAGCCTACATTATTCAGGAATCCTAAGCGAGCATTGATTTCTTTCAAAATTTGAGCACCAATGAAAGCCTCTCGTTCCGTCAAATGTAGATTACCAAAGTAGTCTACCGCTTCACTAATCGTGAGCTGTGTCACTTGATCTATATTTTTTTCACCCACACGGATGGCAAGGGATTCCGGTTTCAAACGTGCGCCCTTACAAGCTGTACATGGCTTAATAGACATATAGGATTCAAACTCTTCACGCATACTATCTGTCGTAGCCTCTGCATGACGACGTTTTACCATTGGCAATATACCTTCATATTCGGTATGGAATGTTTTCACCTCGCTACGCATGTTTTCATAGTCGAAGGTCACTTTCTCAGTACTACCGTACATCACTTCTTTTTGTAACCCTGCTGGAAGTTCTGCAAAATTAGCATCTAATGTATAGCCATGAACTTTCAACAATCCCTCTAATTGGCGCATGAACCACGCATTGGGATTGGAGCTCAAAGGCGCTACGGCACCATCTGCAAAGGATACGGTCGGATCAGGAATCACTCGATCCTCATCTACCTCCATAGTGCTACCTAGACCCAAACAGGATGGACAGGCACCAAATGGACTGTTGAAAGAAAACATACGAGGTTCAATTTCCGGCAAAGAAATATGGCCATTCGGACATGTAAAATGAACACTAAATTGGTGAGCTGGACCATCTACCTCTTGGATAATGACAAAACCTTCTCCATGATGTATAGCCGTTTCTAAAGAGTCCGTCAAACGACTTTCTAATCCTTCTTTTATAACAAGACGGTCCACGACGATTTCAATGGTATGTTTTTTATTTTTATCTAAGGAAATTTCATCATCAAAGGTATGGATTTCTCCATTGATGCGAACACGAGCAAAGCCATTTTTACGAATTTGTTCCAACACTTTTTCATGGCGTCCTTTTTTCCCTCGTACCACGGGAGCCATGACCATAATTTTAGTGCGTTCTGGCAATTTCATAACCAAATCTGTAATTTGCTCAATCGTCTGTTGGGCAATCTCTTCTCCACAAGTAGGGCAGTACGCACGACCGATACGGGCAAATAATAATCGCAAATAGTCATAAATTTCTGTCACCGTTCCCACCGTAGAACGAGGGTTGCGGCTCGTTGTCTTTTGGTCGATAGATATAGCCGGTGAAAGCCCTTCAATGTAATCCACATCAGGTTTATCCATTTGCCCTAAGAACTGACGAGCATAAGCAGACAAGGACTCTACATATCTGCGTTGCCCTTCTGCATAAATCGTATCAAAGGCTAGGGATGACTTACCGGACCCACTTAAGCCTGTTAATACGATGAATTGATTTCTTGGTAGAGCCACGTCAATATTTTTCAAATTATGTTGACGGGCTCCTTTTATAATTAATTGATTCTTCAAAATATCTCCTATTCTTCGTTCATATCTGACCACAATTGGCGCAATCGACCTAATTCATCACGCAACTCCGCAGCTCGTTCAAATTCTAATTGTTTCGCCGCTGCTTTCATGAGGCGTGTGGTCTCTTCAATGGCATTGAACACCTCTTCTTTCGTTTCGTATTGCGATTTCGGTGAAAGTGGCTCAACCGTTTCTGCCACTACTTCTGTCGGTGCTGTAGTATCATATACCACAGGACTCTCTGCTTTAGGCTTGCGACCTTTCTTAGGTGCAGCAGCTTCGCCTTCTACTTTAGTCAATTCGATTAAGTCTTTCACTTCCTTGCGCACCGTACGAGGTGTGATGCCATGTTCTGTGTTGTACGACTCTTGCAAGGCACGACGGCGTTCGGTTTCATCTATAGCTCGTTGCATAGAACCCGTGATGCGGTCTGCATACATAATAACTTTCCCTTTTTCATTACGAGCCGCACGGCCTATGGTCTGAATCAAGGATGTATCACTGCGCAAGAAACCTTCCTTATCTGCATCTAGGATAGCCACTAAGGACACTTCTGGCATGTCTAAGCCTTCTCGCAATAAGTTGATCCCTACGAGAACATCAAAAACACCGGCCCGTAAATCACGGATAATATCGGCACGCTCAATGGTAGCGATATCAGAGTGCAAATAGCGCACACGAATGCCCATTTCTTTCAGGTAATTCGTTAAGTCTTCTGCCATTTTTTTCGTCAATGTAGTAACCAATACCCGTTCATCCGACTTCGCTCGGTCTTTGATTTCCCCTAGTAAATCATCCATTTGTCCTTTAATAGGCCGAATCTCGATGATAGGATCTAATAAGCCCGTAGGGCGAATAATCTGTTCTGCCACATTGGTTTGTACTTCCATTTCATAAGGACCTGGCGTAGCGGATACATAGACGATTTGGTTGATACGCTCCACGAACTCTTCGAATTTTAAGGGCCGATTATCTGCTGCCGACGGCAAACGGAATCCGTAATCGATTAGATTATGTTTCCGCGCCTGGTCACCATTATACATAGCACGAATTTGTGGCAATGTCACGTGAGATTCATCAATGATGATCAAGAAATCATCGGTAAAATAGTCGATAAGAGTCATCGGCGCTTCCCCTGGTTGACGGTTAGACAACAGACGTGAGTAATTTTCAATCCCCGAGCAATAGCCCATTTCCTGCATCATTTCAATGTCATATCGTGTTCGTTGCTCCAATCGTTGTGCTTCTAAGAGACGACCGTTTTCATTAAAATATGCCAAGCGCTCAGCCAACTCCGCTTCGATGCGACCGATGGCAAGATCTAACTTTTCTTTCGTCGTTACATAGTGAGAGGCTGGATAGATGGCCACGTGTTTACGCTCTACAATAACATCCCCTGTAAGCACATCAATTTCCACTAAGCGATCGATTTCATCGCCGAACATTTCTACTCGAATGGCTCTTTCACTAGTACCGGCTGGAAAAATTTCCAATGTATCCCCTTGTACTCGAAAGGTACCCCGCACAAAGTTCATGTCATTTCGAGTATATTGAATAGATACCAATTTACGAAGAATGTCGTCACGACTATATTCCTGACCTTGTCGCAAGGATACGCAGAGTGTACTATAATCTTCTGGGTCCCCTAACCCATAAATACAGCTAACAGAGGCGACGATGATTACATCTTTCCGTTCAAATAAGTTCATTGTCGCCGAGTGGCGCAACTTATCGATTTCTTCATTGATGGACGCATCTTTTTCAATATATGTATCGGTAGAGGCAATGTACGCCTCTGGTTGGTAATAATCGTAGTAGGACACGAAATATTCCACTGCATTCTTAGGGAAAAAGCTTTTAAACTCGCTAGCCAGTTGAGCCGCTAATGTTTTATTGTGAGCAATGATCAAGGTCGGCTTTTGCACAGCCTCGATGAGCTTTGCCATAGTATATGTTTTTCCCGTGCCCGTAGCACCTAGTAATACTTGTGCCCACTCCCCTCGTTCAATACCGTCTGCCAAGGACTCGATAGCCTTTGGTTGGTCTCCCATGGGGGAGTACGGCGCCTCTACTTGAAAGGGGATGCCTTCTTCAGGAAAATGATGCAATCCGCTCATAGTCCCTCCTTATATCTTCTATATCTGTTAACGTGAAAGTTCACTGTCAATTCTATATCTAGTAACTTCTATATTATACCATGTATGTCCATATTATTGTACTGTATGTTCGATACAAATCCATTACAACTATTATACTTCACTCATGGAATAGATTCACATCTACAACTAGTAATATCATTTCCTGTCACATGGTTACTTACACTACAAACCTACACTATATATAAAAAGAAAAGCTGAATCTAAGATCCAACTTTTCTCTCACTGTCTACTATAGTATTGTAATAGTATGTATATCCGAGCCCTACAGTACCTTTACTACAGACTAAGTGCTATTAGCATTAGCCCTATCAATAGGCGCTAGATATCTATCCCTTGCCACGGATACGTCGCAATTCTTCTTCTGTAATTGGTGTATCTCCTTGCAAGGTTTGTGTGGCTGTGTCATCCCCTTCTAGCATTTCGATAAAGATAGCAATCCCATGATCCGATAAATGATGGCTTTCATCACCATGATCATGCTCTAAAGAGTGCTTCATGTTCTCAGCAATACGATGGACAAAATTCCATTGCTCATCGGTGTAGCTTTCAATACGGCTAGCAATTTCCTTCCAATTGCTCAAAAGCAACCTTGTAAGGGGTCTGTATAAATCACCGCCTACAAATTCCATAATATCTACGGCGCATTCAATACTGTCCCTATCGATGCCATAGCCATTCATCTCATTTTGGTCCACCACATAGTCATATAATTGTTGTCTGGTCATGGCCTATTGTTCTCCTTTGTCAAAAAGGGCATTAGCAAATTCTTTTGCATTGAAAGGTCGCAAATCATCCATTTGCTCGCCTACACCAATCCAACGTACAGGAACGCCTAACTCTTCTTTGATAGAGATAACTACACCACCTTTTGCGGTGCCATCTAATTTTGTCACCACAATGCCTGTTACAGGCACTGCTTCGCCAAATAATTTTGCTTGGCTCACTGCATTTTGACCTGTCGTACCATCTAGCACTAATAAGGTTTGATGCGGTGCCCCTGGGATTTGTTTATCCGCTACACGGCCAATTTTTTTCAATTCTTCCATAAGGTTGACTTTGGTATGCAAACGCCCTGCTGTATCTACAATCACTAAGTCCGCTTCTTTAGCAATGGCAGACGCACAGGCATCAAATACCACTGCTGCCGGGTCTGCACCTTCTTTATGTTTTACAATAGATACGCCCACTCGGTCTGCCCAAATGGATAATTGTTCCGATGCTGCGGCACGAAATGTATCCCCTGCAGCAATGATGACCTTTTTACCTTGTTCTGCATAATAATGGGCTAACTTCGCAATGGTTGTTGTTTTACCAACACCATTCACACCCACTACCAAGATGACTTCTGGTTTATGAAGCTCCAACACTTCCTCTTGAGCTCCTAATATTTCTGTAATACGCTCTTCCATAAAAGGCATCACTTCACTAGTATTGTTGATAATCCCTTCCGTAACACCACGGCGGATTTCTTTCATCAAATACGTCGTTATTTTAGGACCTAAATCGCCAGTCAACATGGTAGCTTCTAAATCATCTAAGAAATCATCATCGATTTCAGCATATCCGATAACGATGGTTTCTACTTTTTTTACAAAATTATTTTTTGTCTTTTCCAAACCCGCTTTCACACGGTCAAAAAAACTAAATGCCATAATCGCTGTTCTCCTTTACTTCGTCAAAGGCTACTGTTAATAGACGTGACACACCTCGTTCCACCATAGTCACCCCTTGTAAGACATGGGCTGATTCCATGGTCCGCTTACGATGGGTTACCACGATAAATTGTGTAGCATCCCCTAAATTATGCAAATAGTGACTAAATCGTTCCACATTCGCATCATCTAACGCAGCGTCTACTTCGTCAAGCACACAGAATGGAGCAGGTCGATAATCCAATAGTGCAAAGAGCAAGGCTATGACCGTTAATGCTCGTTCCCCACCAGATAACAAGCTTAATTGTTGGCGCTTCTTTCCTGGTGGTTGGATATAAAAATCAATGCCACTTTCTAAAATGGATTCCGGGTTGGATACTACAATTTGCGCAGAACCTCCCCCAAACAATTGAGAGAATACGTGTTGGAATTTCTCACGAATTACAGTAAGTACATCTTGCAACTGTTCAGACATAGCCCCATCAATTTCAGCGATGACCCCTTCTAATTGTTCTTTGGCTATCACCAAATCCTCCTTTTGTGCATGATAGAATGCTAATTTTTCTTCCGCTTCTTCATATTCTGCAATAGCATTAGGATTGATAGCGCCTAAGTTTTCAATTTGTCTTGCCAAGTTCACCTGTTGTTGCTTCCACTCATTTACGGAACCACCTAAGTGTATATTCTGTGCCTCTTGTTTAGTATACCCTAAAGCACCTAATTGTTCCAATGCTTGTTCGCCTTGTAATTGATATTTTGTTAATCCTTCTTGTAGATCCACCAGTTTTTTCTGCACAATTCGTTGGCGTTGTTCTTTTTGATTCCGTTCATCTTGCAATGTCTCTAATTGCAATTCCCAAGCACGTACTTTATCTTGACCATCTTTTCTAGATTCACCAATGGTTGCTACTCGTTTTTCTATAGCTTGTTTTTCTGATTCTAACGTTAAAACAGGTCCACCACCTAAGCGTGTGACATCTTCACCTAATTGAGTTAATCTTCCATCTAAGCTTGTAATTTCCACTCTCTTATCTTTAATATATTGTTCTAATTGAGCAGCTTCTTTTTTGCTTTGTTCTAACAACAATCTAGCTTGCTCCCAACGTAAGCGTACTCCTTGTAAAATTTCAGTTTGCTCACGCTCTTGTTCTTGTAAAGTTTGCTCTTGAGAGACCAATGTTATGACTTGCTCTTGATGTCCTTCTCGATTCTCCAACTGTGAAAGCTCATCTGCTAGTCTTTTTATTTTTTCTCCTAAGGTATTTTGCTTTTCTGTAGTATTTTGTAGTTCCTCATCATAGGTCTGCACCATTCCACTTAAGTTTACATGCTCACCTTGAAATCGTTGTTGCTCTTGCTGTATACTACGCAACTGCAGTTCCTCTTGTTCATAGGTTTGGCGTAATTCCTTACCATCCTGTGTCAAAGTTTCAATTTCTTTGTCTAATCCTTGTAAAGACTGTTTCAAATCCTGTGCTTTGTCACGTAATATATGAATATCTTGCTGTAATGTGTCTTGCTCTTCTTTACGAGATAAGATAGATACTTTCTTCCGTTTCGTAGCACCACCTGTTAGAGCACCACCTGGTTGTAACTGCTCCCCCGTTAAGGTAACAATTCGCAATTGTTGATGGTATTCTTTTTGCAATGCTAATCCATGGTCCAATGTGTCTACAATAAGCGTACGCCCTAATAGCTGGTTAAACACGCCTGTATATTGAGTATCAAACTGAATACAGTCTACACCAAGTCCTAATACATAAGAAGATTGTAACGCTTTATGTTCTAAACGTTTTCCTTTTACCATGTCCATCGGTAAGAACGTAACACGACCACCTTGTGTGCGCTTTAAGTATTGTACTGCTTCAGAAGCAATCTTTGCAGTGTCCGTAATCACCTGATGGACAGCTCCACCTAATGCAGTTTCAATGGCCACTAAGAATTTTTCTTCTACTGTAAATACATCACCAATAGCTCCACGAATATGAGAAGACCAAGTTTCTTTTGCTTGTAACACATGCTTTGTTCCTTCCAAATATCCTTCGTGTAGTTCTTCCCAGCTATGCAACAGTTCTAACCGACCTTCTTTAGATTGTAACGTTCGTTGTATTTCTATTAATTCCTGATTGTTTTGTCGACGTGCATCTTCTAACTGTTGTAAAGATTGACGTGCTCTTTGCAGTCCTGCTTGTGCTTCATCAACAGCCTGTTGCTGCATCTCTAACTGTGTTTTTGACTGTGATAAAGATTGTTCTAAATCTTGTAAGGTGGCTTGTAAACGTTGCGCATCATCTTTCTTTTGTGTTTCTAGCTCTTCCGTTCTTGCTAGTTGATGACGAGCTTCTTCCAATTCACGAACCACACTAATATGACGCTCATGAGCCTGTTGCTCTGCAACACGCATACCGTCTAAATCAGTCTTTACTTTCCCCAAAGAGTTTCGAGCATTTTGTAAATTAGATTCAGCCTGTTTCACCTCTTGTCCTATGGATGTTAGTTTGCTTTCTCGATCTTTCAAGGACGCTAAATCTCGCTCATACTGTTGCTCTTTTTCCTTAATTTCCTTCTTCCAACCTGCTAACTGTGCTTCCCCATCTTTTAACTCTGCCACCATATTAGCTTCTTTTAGGCGTGCCACTTCGATCTGTCCTGTTAGTTCCCCTAATTTTCCTTGTAAAGTAGCATATTCATCTTCCATACTTTGTTGAGTTTCACGAAAGGATTGCAATTCATTTTGTGTAGTCTTATAGGACTCTTGGATCGTATCCAAAGTAGTTTCTAATTCTTCTTGCTCACGAAGATAGGATAAATTTTCATTTTCTTGTCGTGTAAATAAACGATCTGCCGTTTTATAGTCATGAAACGCAATAGCTCCATCATAGCTACGTTTCTCTTGTGATAATGCATTATACTCACGTGTCACATTAGCTTTTGCTTCTAATTCCACTAATTGGTCTCCAAGAGTACTCATTACATCATCTAAGCGTTCCATATTACGATCTGTACTATTGATACGTCGAATAGCATCTTCTTTATTCATTTTAAAGCGAGAAATACCTGCCACATCTTCAAAGATTAAGCGCCGTTCTTCTGGTTTACTATTCAAAATAGCATCGATACGATTTTGTCCAATAATGGCCATAGAATCTTTACCCAATCCTGTATCCGCTAATAATAAATGAATATCTTTTAACCGGCAATTTCTCTTATTGATTTGGAACTCACTTTCACCATTACGATACATACGGCGTGTGATAACTACTTCAGCCAATTCCTTACCTAACGTACCATCACTGTTATCAAAAATTAAATTTACCTCTGCTGTATTATGTGGACGGCGAGCTTCTGTGCCAGAAAAAATAATATCTTCTGCTTTTTGTCCACGCAAATGACGTACATTTGATTCCCCTAATACCCAGCGGATCGCATCAGTAATATTGCTTTTACCACTACCATTAGGACCTACAATCCCAGTCATGCCTGGAGAAAAAGACACTACAGTTTTATCAGCAAAGGATTTAAATCCTTTCATTTCTAATCGCAATAATTGCATGACTGCTTCCTTTCTATCTATCAATAGGTATCTTCTAAAATTATACAATGTCTATAGTTTTCATTCTATACTTTATACTTATACCTATGTTCCACACTTTATCACATACTATCAATAAAAAACATGGTACAACCCACAGTTATATAACTGTAGGAGTCCCATTATAGAACCAAGCTATATAATATATCATCTATCATGACATGTACGATTCCAGTATTGTTATCTTCTACTTTTTCTTTCCAAGCCCATTCTATCTGCTCATATTCCTGTCTAAAGTAATCTATATTTCTATTCTTCAATCCACGTACCTTTGATGTGAAAGGTCTTGGGTATTCCAATGTAACCTTATGAATCACACCAAACACCTCTAGGTGTTCTTCTACTGTTTGCTGTATCTGCTGACGCCATTCATAATTGACAACTAATTCTCCAAAGGCAGGAGCGTAGGGACCTCCTACAATACCACGGCCAGCATCAAAATCTTCTGTACTTTGTAACCCTACACGTATTACCTGTGTACCTTTACGTTCTAAATAAGCTTTTAAAAAGGCACTATATACCACTGCTTGTTCTATTGTTAACGGTACATAACTACCTTGACGAACACGGTCAGCTAATTCTGTATCTTCAATAACAATCACAGGATAAATTCGACACAAATTCGCCTGTAAGTGACCGGCTTTCACCGCCGTTTTTACCAAAGTAGTCCAAGTTTCACCGGGCAATCCTGGAAGCAATTGTATGCCCAAGGTTATCCTTTGGTCACGTATCATCTTGCACGCCTGTTCAACATCTGCTACCGTATGCCCCCGTTTTGCTTCTACTAGCATAGACTCATCTAATGTTTGTACACCTAATTCAACAGTTCGTACACCACTCTCGTAAAGCTCTGCCAATCGTTCTACTGTTATGGCATCCGGTCTCGTAGATAATCGTATTCCTTGGATGATTCCTTGCTGAAAGGCTTCTTTAGCTGGTGCTAATAAGGTATCTTGCAGTTCTTGTGGGATAGCCGTAAAGCTACCGCCAAAGTATGCCACTTCCCATTGTCCTTTGTGACCTTGTTCAGAGATTGTCTCACGAATAGACCTACGGATAGTATCCACCGATACCATTTCTTGTTGGCCAGATATACGTGGTTGATTACAAAATACACAAATATAAGGGCACCCAATATGAGGAATAAAAAATGGAAGTAGTCTAGTTTTCTCTTTTTTCACTTTTCTCATAGGATCCCCCTTAACTATAGATATTTCGTATATATAACCCTCATCAAAGAAAAAGGGAGTGGTTCCCCACCCCTCAATCCTTACTATTGTATAAGCTTTTCATAAGCCTCTTTTGCAGCTGCTTGAGCTGCTACTTTTTTATTTCGTCCAGAACCTACTCCTGATGGTACTCCATCAATGACTACTTCCATAGTAAAGAACTTATTATGATCCGGTCCTTCCTCATTAATGACATGATACCGTATCACAGATTCTCCTTTTTGTTGTACCAACTCTTGGAGCAATGTTTTAAAATCTTTTCCTACTTTTCCTGAAAGTGCCATTTGGAGATATCCATGCAAATGACTCAAAACGAACTGTTTTCCTACTTCGTACCCACACTCTAAATAGATAGCTCCTAAGACAGCCTCAAAGGTATCTGCTAAAATAGAGTTTCGTTCCGCTCCACCGCAATGACGTTCTCCTCTACCTAGTCGTAAGTAGGCACCTAATTCCAAAGTGCGACTACATTCAGCTAAAGAGCCCTCACATACAGTACAAGCTTTTAAGCGAGTCAGTTCACCCTCAGTCATTTCTGGATATGTAGTAAATAAATATTCTCCTATAATAAGATCTAACACTGCATCCCCTAAAAACTCTAATCGTTCATTATGATATTCATGGGATAATTTATGTTCATTCGCATAGGAAGAATGTGTCAAAGCACGATTTAATGTACTTATATTGCGTAAAGGCAAATGTAAATTCGCAATAAG
The DNA here is from genome assembly GCA_900544365.1 of uncultured Veillonella sp. Lineage (GTDB taxonomy): Bacteria > Bacillota > Negativicutes > Veillonellales > Veillonellaceae > F0422. The sequence goes on from UQVF01000006.1 coordinate 14,706, forward strand.
CTCGTGAAGTAATGCTTCACGAGCCTTGCTAGTTACTTTGCTACTTTTAGGAGCATTCACAATTACGCCTCGTAACGACGAACAACGATAGTTCCGTTGTGTCCACCAAAACCGAAGGAGTTGGAAAGAGCTACATCAACTTTCATATCACGAGCTCCATCAGATACATAATCTAAATCCAATTCTGGATCTGGATTATCAAGGTTAATTGTTGGATGCACTTTGCCAGTCTCAATAGCCATTGCCATAACAATTGCTTCAATAGCACCAGCAGCACCTAATAAGTGACCTGTCATAGATTTTGTGGAGTTTACTGCTAATTTACTAGCATGATCTCCAAATAATTGTTTGATTGCCAATGTTTCATTTGCATCATTGATGGATGTAGATGTACCATGGGCATTAATATAATCAACTTCTTCAGGTTTGATACCTGCATCATTCAATGCTAATTCCATGCATTTGCGAGCTTGTGTACCACCTGGTGCTGGAGAAGAAATATGATATGCATCACCATTTGTACCATATCCCACTACTTCTGCGTAGATATGAGCACCACGTGCTTTTGCATGTTCTAATTCTTCTAATACAACGATACCAGAACCTTCGCCCATTACGAATCCATCGCGATCAGCTGCAAATGGACGAGATGCTTTTGTAGGTTCATCATTACGTGTAGACATAGCTTTCATAGATGCGAAACCAGCTACTGCTGCTGGAGAAACTGCCGCCTCTGTACCACCAGCAAACATTACGTCTGCTTGACCATGTGCAATCATGCGGAATGCTTCACCAATCGCATTTGTACCAGAAGTACACGCTGTAACAACAGTTTCTACTGGTCCTTTTAAGCCTAATTGAATAGATACACGACCAGATACCATGTTTGCAATCATCATAGGTACTGCAAATGGACTTACACGACCTGGACCTTTTTCAAATAAAGTCACATATACATCATGGATAGAATCAATACCACCAATACCAGTACCAACTACAGTACCACAACGATCTGCTTCTTCTTTATCTAAATCTAAATCAGCATCTTTTTGCGCAAGCACTGCCGCTGCAATGGCAAATGCTGCAGAGCGGTCCATACGGCGCGCTTCTTTTTTATCAATTCCAAATTGTGTTGGATCGAAATCTTTAATTTCACCTGCAATACGAGTTGCATAATCACTTGCATCAAATCGAGTAATTGGACCGATACCAGATTCGCCACGTAGCAATGCATTGTAAAAGTCATCTTTACCGATTCCCACTGGTGTCACAGCACCTAAACCAGTAATAACAACACGTCTTTCCATTATTCCACCTCTTTATAATCTCATTTAATCAATGGCTGCTGCCTCTGAAACTAGGCGAGCAAAAATCTCTTTCACAGGTAATATGGAGTCTACTTTACGCATATTATTACCCGAGAACACTAATCCCGTTTCCACGTCACCTTGTTGAGCACGTGAAAGGGCTTTAATAATACAGAATTTGTGAGAACAATGCTTTAAGCATCGATGACACTCTGTAGGTGGCGGTACTGTACCGTCTAATACTGTTTCTGCAAACTTATTACGCAACGCTTGTCCTGGAAGTCCTACTGGACTTTGGATCAAGACAATATCATCTGGAGCATCTGCACGAACGTACATTTTTTTCAATTCATCAGAGGCATTACACTCCACACTAGCAGCAAAACGGCTTCCCATTTGTACTCCACTAGCACCGAGCTTAATCATCTCCACAATATCTGCTCCATCAAGAACCCCACCAGCACCGATGACTGGAATATTTTTCACAGCTGCCACTACTTCAGGTACTAATTCACGAGAGGAGCGATCTGTACCTAAGTGACCACCTGCTTCACAACCTTCCACGATCACAGCGGAGGCTCCTAATCCTTCAGAAATACGAGCTAATTTAGGAGTGGATACGATTGGTACAATAGGTGTACCAGATTCACGACCTAAGGCAAACATATCTCTGGAAAATCCAGCGCCAGCTACTACGAGGTCAATACCCTCATCAATGGCCGTTTTTACAAGACCTAAAAATTCTGTAGCGGCTACCATTGCATTTATACCGATAATGCCCGTAGGCGATAATTTTCTTGCTAATTGTATTTCGTATCGTAATTCATCAAAAGGCATGCCAGATGCTGCAATCAGGCCGATACCACCTTCATTTGCAACTGCTGCAGCCAACCGAGCTGTAGACAATCGGATTGCCATTCCACCTTGAATTACCGGTACTTTGGCTACCAATTTCCCTATTTTAAGTTCAGGGAGTTTCACTATTATTCCTCCTATGTGCAAATCCACTCAGGGAGCCGAGGCCCCCTTTGTGGTGCATAAGTGCTTAGACTTATTTTGTAGAATCGATGTAATCAACTGTATCTTTTACAGTTTTGATTTTTTCAGCAACATCATCAGGGATTTCAATATTGAATTCCTCTTCAAATGCCATGATCAATTCAACGATGTCAAGAGAGTCAGCGCCCAAATCATCGATGAAAGTGGAATCGATAGCCACTTCAGATTCGTCAACGCCCAATTGTTCAACAACAATAGCTTTTACTTTGTCAAATGTGCTCATTACGTACACCTCCTTTCATGTAGTCTATGTATAGAATCTTGCGTTTACATCACCATTCCGCCGTCTACATTGAGAACTTGGCCAGTAATATAACTTGCAAAGTCAGACGCTAAAAACGTTACTACACTAGCAATTTCTTCCGGTTGACCCATGCGACCAAACGGCACAGTAGCTGCAATACCTTCTTTAATTTTTTCAGGTAACACATCTGTCATTGCTGTTTCAATAAATCCTGGTGCTACGGCATTTACAGTAATACCACGAGCTGCTAATTCTTTGGCACAAGTTTTGGTAAAGCCAATTACCCCTGCTTTAGCAGCGGCATAATTGGCCTGACCCACATTACCAGTAACACCAGATACAGATGTCATATTGATAATGCGACCAGCACGTTGTTTTACCATAAGCTTAGCAACTGCTTTAGTCACAAGGTATACACCTTTTAAGTTAATGTTTAATACTTCATCCCAATCGGAATCTTTCATGCGAATCAATAATCCGTCACGAGTGATGCCTGCATTATTTACAAGAATATCGATATGACCAAATGTCGCAATTGCTTCATCTACCATGGCTTGTACATCGTCTGCATCGCCTACATTAGCTTTAATTTTGATAGCCTTACGGCCCAATGCTTCAATTTTTTCAACAGTTTCTTGTGCTACTGCTTCATTACCAATAAAGTTTACAACTACATCTGCTCCAGCTTTTGCTAATTCAATAGCAGTGGCTTGTCCGATACCACGGGAAGCACCTGTAACTAAAGCTACTTTACCTGTTAAATTCATTTTATTCTCCTTGTAAGAATGCAATCGCTGCTGCTAAGGATGCTTCATCTTCAACATTGGCTAATTCCATTGCTTTGTTAATTTTTTTAGTGAATCCTGTTAACACTTTACCAGGACCTACTTCTACAAATCTTGTAGCACCAAAGTCTACCATTGTAGCTACACAATCTTCCCAAAGGACTGGTGCTGCCGCTTGTTTTACTAAAGCGCTTTTAATAGTAGCACCATCTTTTAGAATTTCACCTGTAATATTCGCTACAACAGGAATTTGTGCATCTTTCACTTCGATTTTATCTAATTCTTCTTGTAAACGTTTTGCTGCTGGTTCCATTAAACGACTGTGGAAAGGAGCACTGACTGGCAACATAACAGCACGTTTAGCACCAGCTTCTTTCATTTTTTCAGCTGCTACTTCTACGGCTTTTGTAGCACCAGCAATCACGATTTGTCCTGGACAGTTGAAGTTAACAGCTTGCACAGAGCCTACAGTATCGTTCACTTCTCCACAGATGCGAACTACGTCTTCACGAGGTAATGCTAAGATCGCAGCCATTGCGCCTTCACCCAATGGTACAGCTTCTTGCATATATTCTCCACGTTTATGCACTACGTATACAGCATCTTTAAAATCAAGAACACCTGCTGCTACTAAGGCACTATATTCACCAAGGCTATGACCGCCTACGATATCAGGTGTAAAGCCTTTTTCTTTTAAAATTTCATAGCATGCCACACTAGCTGTTAAAATCGCAGGTTGTGTGTTTGCTGTTTTTACTAATTCCGTATCTGGACCTTCAAAACATAATTGTGAAATAGAATATCCCAATGCTTCATCTGCTTGTGCAAAACGCTCTCTTACGATAGGATACGCTTCGTACAAATCTTTCAACATACCCACTTTTTGAGACCCTTGACCAGGGAATACAAATGCTGTTTTCATAAGGTTTCCTCCTGCTTATCGGATAACAGATTTTAAGTTCAACATTACTTCTTCTGCTTCACGAACAATATCTTGAATGATTGTTGCGCAAGGTTTAATGTCAGTCAACATACCTGCAATTTGTCCAATCATAACGGAACCGTTTTTAGTTTCCCCTTCAATGGCAGCTTTTCTAAGTGTACCAGCACCTAGATTTTCAAGAGCTTCTTTTGGTGCGCCACTGAACTCAAGGGATTGATATTTACGAGCTAATAAATTCTCAATGATACGAACTGGATGACCTGTTGTCAAGCCTGTCATCACTGTGGAACGATCTTTTGCTTTCAATACAGCTTCTTTATAGTTTTCATGGGCAATACATTCTTCAGATACTACGAAACGAGAACCCATTTGAACTGCACTAGCGCCCAATGCTAAGGCTGCTGCCATACCGCGACCATCTGCAATACCACCAGCTGCGATAACAGGTACGTCCACAGCATCTACGATTTGAGGGATTAAGCACATAGTTGTAATATCTCCTACGTGACCGCCAGACTCAGTACCTTCTGCAATGACTGCATCAATACCGCCACGAAGTAAACGTTTCGCTAATAATACAGAAGCTACTACAGGAATTACTTTTGTACCGATTTCTTTGAAAGCTGGTACCCATGCAGATGGATTACCTGCTCCAGTTGTGATGACTGGTACGCGTTCTTCTAAAGCAACTTCCATAACTTCATTCACAAATGGAGACATTAACATAATGTTACAACCATATGGCTTGCTTGTGCGTTCTTTTAATTTATGAATTTCTGCACGGAATACATCAGGAGGCATATGTCCTGCACCAATAATTCCCAAACCACCTGCTTCAGATACAGCAGCTGCTAATTCAGCTGTACCTAACCAAGCCATACCACCTTGAAGAACGGGATACTCTATCCCTAACAAATCACAAATATCAGTCTTAATCATCTTTTCCTCCTTAGCACCATTTCATTACTAGACTTGCCCAAGTTAATCCTGCACCAAATCCAGCAACGGCAAGATTATCACCTTTTTGCAATTTTCCTGCACGTACTGCTTCATCTAAAGCAATCGCAATGGATGCTGCTGATGTGTTTCCATACTTAGGTAAATTAATAAATACTTTATCTTCTGTCAGATGCAAACGATCTGCTGCAGATTTGATAATGCGAGTATTCGCTTGATGTGGAATGAAGAAATCTAATTCTTCCACTTTCATATTTGCCATTTCTAGCGCTTTCAATACAGTTTTGCCCATTGTTTTTACAGCAAATTTATATACTTCTTGTCCATTCATATGAATGAAGGTAAGCCCCTCTTCACGACGCTCTGTGGTCGGTGGCAATGCCGTACCTCCAGATGGAATACATAGATGCATTCCGCCACTTCCGTCAGCCCCCATATCCATACCGAGCATACCATAGCCTTCTTCTACTGAAGATACTACAGCGGCTCCAGCACCGTCACCGAAAAGAACACATGTATTGCGATCTTCCCAGTTTACTACACGAGATAATACTTCAACACCTACTACAAGCACATTTTTAAACAATCCTGCATTGATATAGGAACTAGCTGTAATCAAAGAGTATACATATCCTGAGCAAGCTGCAGATAAATCAAAGGCTGCTGCTTTTGTAGCCCCTAAATTGGCTTGGACTAAGCATGCTGTAGATGGAATTGCCATATCGCCTGTTAATGTGGCAACAATGATACAATCGATATCTTCTGCTGTTAACTTAGCAGCTTCTAAGGCTTTTTTTGCCGCTTCTGTAGCCATATCTGAAGCATTTACACCTTCTGGTGCAATTCTACGTTCTTTAATGCCGGTTCTTTCTTGAATCCAAGCATCGCTAGTATCTACCATTTTTTCTAAGTCTGCATTTGTAAGAACTTTTTCTGGCACATAGCTACCGGTACCAATAATTCCGACTGGCTTATTCAGCATTGTCATATGTTAGGGTCCCTTCTTCTTCAATACTTGAGGAAATATGTTCAATCAATTTCCGTTCTACTAGATCTCCAGCAATTTTAATTGCTGTCATAATTTCCTTAGATTTAGAGCTACCATGGCAAATAATAAATACACCATTTACCCCTAATAGAGGTGCTCCGCCATTTTCTGTGTGATCTAGTCGTTTTTTTATTTTCTTAAACACAGGAACAATCAATAAGGCTCCTAGTTTAGAGATAATGCTACTTTGTTTGATGCCTTCTTTTAGAATATCTTGTACCACAGATACAAGACCTTCTGCAAATTTAAGCACCACATTACCTACAAATCCATCACATACTACTACATCTACCGTTCCTTTTGGAATATCACGGCCTTCCACATTCCCTTTAAAAGGGATTGTTTTCAGTTTTTGTAGTAACGGATAGGTTTCTAAGACAACTTCATTTCCTTTAGTGGATTCTTCACCAATATTTAACAAGCCCACAGTTGGGTTAGGTTTACCAAGTAATAACTGCGCATAGTTATATCCCATGATAGCCCCTTGCACTAGATGTTTTGGCTTACTATTCGCATTAGCACCAGAATCTAGCATAATTGTCACGCCATTCGCTGTTGGTAATGGTGTAGCAATACAAGGGCGCTCAATCCCTTTGATTCTTCCCAAACCTAATAGAGCCGATGCTACAGCTGCTCCAGTACTACCTGGTGCAATCACCGCATCACATACCTTTTCACGAACTAAACGTGTAGCCACTGCAATGGACGCATCTTTCTTCTTGCGCAAGGCAATACTAGGATGCTCATGCATTTCTATGACTTCACTAGCATGATGAATGGAGATTCTTGGATTCTCCAGTTCACCTTCTGCTTCCAAAATTTCTTTTATTTTACTTTCATCACCGACAAGCACGATATCCATAGTATCGTATTCGTGCACAGCGGCAATAGAGCCTAAGACTATTTCGAGGGGGGCAAAATCGCCACCCATAGCATCTACTGCAATCTTCATAATTCACCCTTATTCTATCACAGATTCCATAATAAATTTAGCGCGAAACACTTCTTTTATGGTATCTTTGATTGTTACTTTTATAAAGAATTTTTCTCCTCGTTGTCGCACTAATTCAGCTTTTGCTGCTAAATTAACATCGCTTTTAACGAGACTCTTATATTTAATATTTCCAACTCCAGCAATCATTGTAGGAACCCCTACAATAGCTCTTGCCAACGAGTTAGCCTGGGCGTATAAATATTGTGCCTCCACATAGCCTGAGCGATCTAGCATCTCTTTTGTAGTGCGAAGAACACTGATGCCATATTGTCCTACTGCTAAATCAATGACATCTCCTACTACATCTGCCCGATCAATATGCTGTCTGTCATCAGAATGCTCCTGTGCCATTGCCTTAATCCGTTCACGTAACTCAGGAATGCCTAATGCCAAACGATCCAATCGAATGGTCGGAACACTAACTCCAAAATATGTGGCCAATTCCTCATCCGTCGTGAAGGGACTTATATTCAGTTTTTCGCGCAATAACTGTTGTCGTTCTTCCTTCTTTATACGACTCATATAACCACCTTTTATGACCAAGTAATAATACTTCCATACAATTATACTCTAAAATGATAATAGTATGCAAGCTTTTCTTTATTACTATGCAAAATATGCATAGCTATTTGAGAATGGTCAACGTTCCTTCATTCCTTCTTACATGGATTGGTGCGCTTCTATCCATTGTAGCAGGTCTACGGTCTACTACTTTAATATACCCTTTTAATACATCCACTACGATAGGATATACATCTTCTTGGTATATGATACCCGCCGTTTCTGGAGTATCCCCACCAATGATATTTTGAATGTGGCTTCCTGTAAAAGCATATCCTTTCCCTGTAGCCAACAGCAGTTCTTCATGACCAGTACGATGTCGCTTAGCTCCAATCCACTGATGATGCCAAGCGGCATTATTTTTTAATACTAAGGTAATACCTGATTGATGAGGATTAATGCCACTTTCAGCAAATTCATTTAAAGCTCCACCAGTCCAATTGGAGTCCTTTGTGCCAAGATTCATCGCGATATAGGAGCCATGACGACCTGGATTAGGGTTCAACCCATAATTTTTATTAAGCACACCAAGATTACCCGTCACTTGTACTGTCGGATACTGATCAACCTGCTCCACAGAAGAAATCATTGTGCTTGTATAGGTATCAGCTAATCGGTTAGTGCCAATACCAATGCTACCTTCTTCGACAATAGCAGCATACACATCTGCTTGCTCAAATGGCACAGTTTCAATTTTCACAGGACCATCTAAGGTAATATAACTATCTTTATTAGCTTGTACCCCATTGCCAACGGCTTGAATCACCGTGGGCCCATGAACGACCACCTTTGTATCATACTTAGGGTCATCAATCTGTTTACGCCCAAAGCCTGCGTAGATGCCACTCATGTAATAATGAGCCATTTCATCCGCTTGGTCATAGGGATGACCATTACTTAGATCTACTTGCAAACCCTTGTGGACAGTTAACTTCGTACCATCCAATACATAAATACCAGTTACATTATGATGCTTCTGCTGCACCGTGTCATACCCTACACCATTTACCTTAATATGTAGCCCCTCTGGATAGTTGAGTACCTCATGGTATTTGCGCATCGCCACAGCTCGCCCCTCTGTGCTTACCTCAATGATCTCCGGTTGCGTCACAACCTGTTGAAAGCCTACCTCTGCCGACGCTCCATACACAAATGGTACAGTGCTCAAACATGCCATAACAAGTCCTGCTAGTACATTTCGCTTATCATTCATACATACTCCCCTTACGAATCACTTGGACCTCTACTATGAATATCTTTATATCCTCTTTAGTATACCATTGGTAAGAGCCATTGCCTATGGTAGTGCTATTCCAATTGGTTATACAACATCTAGTAGGTAACAAAATGAGACGCCCCTCGTCGGAACGTCTCATATTATTAATATTATATTGTATTAGAATTTGAATTTCATACTTGCAGAATATGTGCGGCCTGCTGTTGCTTCTCTCGCATAGTATTCACGATTGAAGATATTTTGTACGCCGAATTGCAATGTCGCTTCTTTGGATACTTTGTAATTTACGGACGCATTAGTCAAGAAGTACGCATCTTCTGACTCTGGCTCGCCACCTGCGGTATCTTTGCTGTTGCGGGAGCTAACGTATTGCATATCCCACAAGGCATTCCACTTGCCACTGTTGTATTCAAAACCACCATGGAATAGGTGCCTTGGAATTTCAAAGTTTTGCTCTTTTCCATCACTTTGATCTGTATTGTCCAAAGCTTTGCTTTCTATATATCCCATTTGCCATGTATAGTTTCCAAAGACAGACCATTTGTTAGACAACTTGTGACGAAGTTCTAATTCTACACCACGACGTGTTTCTGATCCTATATTGATATACTTTTTGTAATCCTCAGTACCATCTGTCTTTTTAAATGTAACATATTGAATTTTATCCTTTGTATTTACATAAAAGGCTGCTACGTTTAATTTTGTACTTTCATTCCAAGATTTTTTCAAACCAAGTTCAAAAGTATCAGAATGTTCTGGATCTAACTCTGGATTTGCATAAATAGGAGTTTTAGATGTTTTGCCGTAACGGTACACTTGGTACAAGGTTGGCGGCGCAAAAGAATGACCATAGGATGCGTAGACGTTAGTGGAATCGTCAAGGTATCGTTCTACAGACAACTTAGGACTCACTTCAATATAAGAACCATCGTTGTGGTGTACTACATCATAGGATTTCGTTTCCTTTTTATACTCCCCATGGGATCCATCGTACTTTTTAAAATGATCTAAACGAAGTCCAGCATAAATAGCCCAATCATCGTTAGGGCGATATGTATCTTGTACAAAAACTGCCATCGTGCGAGATGCCCCTGTGTTCGTTTCACTCACGCCGTTAGGGAATACCTTAGTATCTTTAGAGCTTTTATCACGCCAATGTTGTAAAGAAATCTTTTCTTGATCAAACCGTTCTTGTTTCCAATTCAATCCCCCTACAATTTGATGTTTTCCTTGAGCCTTCCATGCCTTTTGTACATCTAGATTATATGCTTTTCCAGGATAGAAGGAGTGAGAACCTGGTCCTTCATAATCACCAGTTGTAGCTTTTTCTGGCACAGAATAGCCATCTTTCTTTTTATCTAAATAGCCCAAAGAAATCTGCAATTTATTTGCTTCATTTTTATATTGCAAACTATGAGAATGATATTCTCGCTCTGCATCATGACCTAAGAAACTATTGCCATTAAGAGATACATATTTTTTATCACTAACCTTGATATCCCCTGTAAAAACTGTCTTTCCATTTACTGTAACCGCACTAATTGGATTGTGGTAAGAGTACTTATGGTTCGCATATACATAGCGATAGGTTAGCGTTTCTTTGTCGCCTAGGTTCATCGTAATATAAGCAGACAAATTCTTATTATGCAAAGATTTATCCCCACGATTCCCTAACACATATTTACCACTTTTCAATTGTTCCAACGGCATATCTGGTGTAATCGCTTTTACCTTACTAGTAATTGCTTTGCTCTTGTCTGTCACAAAAAATCCCGGGAACCCATTTGTGCGACGCTCTTCTGCAGATACACCAATCGCTACCGTATCAGACACTCGAGCATCAAATCCAAGTTCATTATTCCATGTACCATAGGTACCACCATTCACCTTACCGTGCCAACGAATATCCTTGCGATCAGCTTTTGGTGCCACTTGTTTTGTTTTGATGCTGATCACACCTGCAACACCCTTGCCACCATACAAAGAGGAACTAGCACCACGCACTAATTCAATGCGTTCAATGGAATGCACAGGAATCACTTCCCAATCCACTTTATTATTGAAAGAATTATTCATCGGCACGCCATCAACGAGTACAGATATATTTTTAGAATCGAATCCACGGATTTGTATTTCACCTGCCGAAGCTTGACTTTTATACACTCCTGGTAATAATTGTATCGCATCTGCAACCGTATCCACTTTTCGATTTTCAATATCCTTCGCTGTCACCACAGACACCGAACTAGGCGTTTTTGAAATATCTTGTAAGGTTCTCGTTGCCGTTACCGTTACATCTGGCAAGATCACCGTTTCTTCTACCGCTTGCGCATCATGAGCATACCCTGTATAACTGCCCAACGCTACCGTAACCATAGATAATAATAGTAACCGCGTTGCATTTCGTTTCACTTGTTTCATTCGTGCTTCCCTTCTTACTATAAAACAAACATTAAGTTTTCTATTAGTATAACATTCATTTTCAATATTACAAATCATTTTGTGAAAATATCTTCATATATAACAAAAAAGCGGCCGAAGCCGCTTTCTGTAAATACGTAAAATTATTTACGTAAGCCTAATTTTTCTAAGATCGCACGGTAACGTTCGATGTCTTTACGACGAAGGTAGTCAAGCATGTTACGACGTTGACCAACTAATTTTAAAAGACCACGACGGGAATGATGATCTTTTTTGTGCTCTTTTAAATGCTCAGTTAAGTATACAATGCGGTTAGTTAAAATCGCGATTTGTACTTCTGGGGATCCAGTGTCACCTTCGTGAACAGCGAATTCTTTAATAATAGCTGCTTTAGCTTCTGTAGTTAACATGTTTCATGTCCTCCTAAAAATTACAATTCCATAGGCCAAAGTAATAGGCGGAGACTCAATTACCTCGCCTAGGTTAATACATCGGTATCTATAATACTATACTTTGTGGTAAATGTAAAGTACTTAGCCCAACATCATGCGGTCACTGAGGGTATTTTCGCTGGCTACTTCAAAGCGCTCTAATAAATCTTGTACCGTTAAGCTAGCCTTCTCTTCTCCTCGTACATCATAGATAACTTTACCATTATCCATCATAATCAAGCGATTGCCGAATCGCAGAGCATCACGCATATTATGGGTAATCATCAAGGTAGTCAAATGATGTTCTTTTACCAATTCATCTGTGAGCTGCAATACTTTTTCTGCCGTTTTAGGATCTAAGGCTGCCGTATGTTCATCTAGCAACAGCACTTCCGGTTTCAACATAGTGGCCATCAACAAAGTAATGGATTGACGTTGACCACCACTTAATAATCCCATACTGGATGACAAACGATTTTCTAAACCCAAATCTAAACGTGCCAACTGTTGCTTAAACAATTCTCTTTCATTTTCTTTAAAAGCCCAAGACAATCCCATTTGTTTGCCACGGCGCAAGGCGAGAAGCATATTCTCTTCAATTTGCATATTTCCAGCTGTTCCCAACATAGGATCTTGGAAGACACGACCAATGTATTTGGCCCGTTTATATTCCGCCATGTGAGTGACGTCTACATCATTAATATGCAATGAACCTTCATCGACGGAGAATACACCGGCAATGGAGTTCAACAATGTACTTTTACCAGCTCCATTACCACCGATAACAGTCACGAAATCTCCATCTTCTAAGCGCAAATCAATGCCACGAAGAGCAATTTTTTCATTCACAGTGCCTTTATGGAAGGCTTTCACAATTCCTTTTAATTCTAACATGTGTGCACCCTCCTCTTAACCACGACGAAATTTACCTTGCCACGTTGGTAAAGATAAGGCAAGAGCTACTAATATAGCGGTAAATAATTTCAAATCATTTGGAGGCATACCTAGGTATAGCACAGTAGCAATAACAATACGGTAAATAATGGAACCAAATACAACTGCCACGAGACTCAACACGAAGGATGAATTGCCGAACAGTTTGCGCACTATTGAAGAAGAAGCAAATAATACTTCCCCAATGATAACAGATGCCAAACCAATAACGATAGTCCCTACACCCATGCCGATATCTGCAAAGCCTTGGGATTGGGCAATTAAAGCGCCAGATACAGCTACGAATCCATTGGACAATAATAAGCCAAGAACAATCATAGTGTCTGTGTTCACCCCTTGGGCACGAATCATTTGTGGATTTACCCCTGTGGCACGGATCGATGTGCCTAGTTCAGTACCGAAGAACCAGAATAAAAATAATCCCACTACTACCGTAACCACTACACCAATGATAGTCAATGCCACCGCATTGGAAATGCCCATGCTATGAATGGCGGAGTACACTGTATCCATGCGTAATAAGGAAATGTTTGCTTTCCCCATAATATGTAAGTTCACAGAATACAAGGCAATCATGGTTAAGATACCAGCTAGTAATGCGGGAATTTTTAATTTGGTATGTATCCATCCCGTTACAGCACCGGCAATCATACCACCAATACCTGCTATCACTACTGTTAACCAAGGATTGACACCCATGGTAATCAATACTGCAGAAATAGCAGCTCCCATAGGGAAACTACCTTCTACTGTTAAATCAGCTACATCTAAAATTCTGAAAGTAATAAACACACCCAATGCCAACAATGCCCACAATAGGCCCTGTGCAATGGTACTAATAATTAAGTTTGTCATAGATCCTCCTACTCGGGGTTGCCCCCACTACTATACTACTGTTGTCGCAATGACTCTGGAATCTGGATATGCAAGCGATCTGCTTCGTCTTGGTTGAATACAAATTTAATAGGCTCCTGCATCTCGATTGGCATGCTATCTGGTGTACTTTCACCACGAAGTACACGGGCTGCCATATGCCCAGTTTGAACCCCTAATCTATAAAAGTCTACAGAGTAGGCTGCTAGTCCACCTGTTTTTAACCATGTCTCATCAGAGGGAAACACTGGTAAGTTAGCGCTACTAAATATGGTGACGATGTTCGCATAGGATGAAGCGATGATATTATCTGTTGGAAAGTACACTGCATCGATACCCATAATAGCTAATTGATTCGCCGCCTGCGGCACATCATTCACGTTGGATACGGTAATTTCCACTAATTCCATACCGTATTTCTGTGCTTCTTTTCGAAAACTCTCTGCTTGTAATTGTGAATTCACTTCACTGGATGAATAAATAGTACCGATTTTCTTCGCATTCGGTAATAATTGATGCACTAATTCCACTCGTTTTTCTATAGGCACCATATCTGTGGTACCCGACACATTACCACCCGGATGTTCATCACTATCCACAAGTCGTGCTGTGGTAAAGCTCGTAACCGCAGTGCCTAATACAGGAATGTCCTTCGTAGCATTCGCCATAGCCTGTACCGCTGGGGTCGCAATGGCCACTACTAAATCGGAATTACGAGCCACAAATCGTTGGGCAATGGTGTTTAGATTAGATTGATCTCCTTGAGCATTTTGGTGGTCAAGAATCACATTATCTACAAATCCCTCTTCCCGTAATCCATCTACGAAACCTTTATTTGCTGCATCTAGTGCGGGATGCTCCGCTAATTGCAAGATACCCACTCGGTACATCTTGCCTCCTCCTGGTGCTTCTAGTGAAGATTCATGCCATAGTAAGAATCCCACTAGACAGACCACCAACAGGGCCAGTCCTTTTTTCCACATAAAAATCTCCTTTCTACTATACTACATGGTAGCCACGCGCCACCGCCTACAGTCTTTCTATGGGAAAGATATAGAGATTATACCACATGTGAAAGTAATAGAAAATATATAAATTACAATTTCTATAGAATCTAATGTTTTCTATAAAATATATGTAATCCTATAAAAAGAATATTGACGACTGCTCTTATATTAGTAGCCCCAACATTTATTATAGAGCCCCTTTACAGATATACAAAACGACTAGACCCTAAAGATCTAGTCGAGTATGTATACTACCATATTTCTTTGTCTTGCCACATACTACATCACAATCCTAAGAATAGCAGCTAGAGTATGTAAAATAGATACTTATTATTTACGCACAAGTCCGATATGCACCATGCCGATAACAAAACCAATAATGGACGGTAGAATCCAGCCCATACCGATAGAGGCAAATGGAAGCATTCCGTAATATGGTAATGCCCATTGGACAAATCCAGATTGATTAATAAATGCTGGCGCCGTTGCCATAGCATCACCCAATGCCGCAAATAAAGCAAAGGCAGTTGTCCACGCATATACCGCTTGTCTTCCTTTGAAAATCGGCGCCGCAAAGGATAACAAGATGATTGTAATAGACAATGGATACAGGAACATCAGCACTGGAATAGCTAATTCGATGATTTTCGTTAAACCTACGTTAGCAATTAAAAAGCCAACTGCAGTTGTAAGGTACGCATATCCACGATATCCCAACGTATTAGGGAACACTTCATCAAATGTTTCACCACAAGCACCGATTAAGCCTACACAGGTTTTTAAGCAAGCTAAAGTAACGATAATCGCCAATAACACTGCACCAACATTACCGAAGTAAAAGGCATTCATTTGAGCCATTGTGATACCACCATTTTTTGCGAGACCTAATGTTGTAACACTAGTAGCTCCGCTATATGCCAAAAAGCCATAAATAACAGCCATAATGGAGCAAGCAATAAAGCCCGCTTTCACAAGACCCATGGCAATACCTTTTGGCTCCGTAACTCCTACACCTTGTAAAGCACGGATGACAATAATACCAAACGCTAAAGACGCTAACACATCAAGTGTGTTATATCCTTCTGTAAAACCTTTAAAGAAGGCATGTGTAGCGTATTCTCCTTGTGGTGCTACCGATGTGTAATCCCCCATTGGCATTGCTACGACAGTAATCAATAAAATACTTAAGAACACTAAGAATAATGGCGTTAATACTTTACCGATGTATGTCATCAATTTGCCAGGATTCAAAGAGAACAAAATAGCAATGACAAAAAACGCTGCCGAGAAGAGTCCTAACGCTATATCTGGATTTATACCACCAAGGAAAGGTTCAAATCCGATGGTATAGGATACAGTGCTCGTTCTTGGAATAGCAAATGCTGGGCCAATAGTAATATACAGCAATAAAGTGAAAATTTTACCATACGTAGGATGTACACGACTCACTAAGTCTTGTAAGCCATTACTACGAGATATGCCCATCGCTACAATTCCCAAGAACGGTAATCCGATAGCTGTCACTAAAAATCCTAAAATTGCAGGCCATAGTGCTTGACCCGCCTCTTGCCCTAAGTGAACTGGAAAGATTAAATTACCAGCTCCAAAAAACATACCGAATAACATGGTCCCGATAAAAGCAACGGAACCCCAAGATAATTTTTGATCCATCACTAATCTCCCCTACATAATGATTTTTAATACATCTAACACTTCATTTGGCAACTCATCTTTTGTTCCCTTCAATTTTTCAATGTAATTATAGCGGAACTCAAAAGCTTTATGTAGCACATGATGATACTCACGGACAGTAAAGTCTGGTTCGAAACCCTCTACTTTTGCATATTGTAAGTTTTCATATTTATAGAATGGTTCAAATTGTAGGCTACCTTCAGCTAAGCCTTCTAATAAACCTAATGTTACTTCTTTAGGTATTTTCTTATCCAAGAAGAAGCCTGTATTCATAATGTAACAATCTACACCAGATTGAGTAAATAGTTTTTTGTAACTTTCATAATCAGTACGCAAAGAATACGTGCGGAATGGATTGGCATATGGTTCAATCACCAATGCATTAGGATCGACATGATCATCTAATTTTTCAGCCGTAGAACGGCGTGTTGCTAAAGTTGCGCCCATAGTAGCTGCCAAAATTGGATCATCTATTTTAAGGATTGGCGGCAATGTATTGTCTTTCATCAACCATACGATAGCATTCACAGGATCTTTTACGTAATTCACGCGATTATCTGTCCAAAACTGTGACTTAATTGCACGACCATTGTTATTACGTACATCTTCTGCCAAAACAACTTTATTTCCATCTTCGTCTAGCATAACCCCAACATTTTGCAAGGTCAACAAATACTTATTAGCAGGATGATCTACCGGATAATCTTGCATTTTATCAAAGTAAGTAGGTTCTAGAGCAATAGAAGATAAATTTTCTGTATGAATAATATATGCATCATCATGTAGTACAGAAATATCATATCGTCCGTCATGTTGTTCATGAGTTAATGTAGATTTTCCAGATCCAGATAATCCAAACACACCAATCGTATAGGAAGAACCATCTTTTAAATTATACCGTTTCATCCCTCCGTGACATGCTACATAACCATAACGATTTGCCAAAGACCACCCTAATGTAAGGGTGCCTTTTTTATGTTCTCCAAAATAGCGCATCCCCAAAATCATAGCACAGTTATGAGCTGGATCAAAAATTGCTAATCCACCAGGATGACCTTCTACCACATAATCTGGATCAGAATAGATAAGAATATCCCCCTCTGGAATATCTTTACTATCTTGATAAAAAGATTTTACTTCTTCATTAAAAAATTGAAAGTTAATTGCCCAAGAGTACAGTATAGATGCGTGGTCCTTAGGGATCATTAAATGCGCACGTGCCGTGAAAGCTTCATCTAATCCTACGATGGCTTGCGCTGAAATCCATTCTTTATGACGGCTATTGTACACCGCTTCGCGAGCAATATCACATAATTCTACTTCATTAATACCTTCATCACCAATAATTCGGCGAGCTTTGGCATATCTACCTGTAGTTTTACCATCATTAGTCACTAATACCTTTGCATCTTCTGGTAATCCTTGCTCTTCTGCACGATAGATTGGCATATCTAATATAATGACACCAGGCTCTTTTGTTGCTAATTCATAAGCCTGTGAAAGATTTTTTACTGGAACCACATTATTTCCATAAAAAGCAGTTTCAATAGTGCTTCTTAATTTAGAAAACAACGGATTTCCCTTAATTTCAGAACGTTTCCAATTTAATTTTGTTGCCATATATGATCCTCATCATTTCTAATATACTATAGTTCTGTATATTTAATTATTGTAACATTTAATTAAACTTTTCACAATACAAGGGTATTCATATAGATACATATTATTTATAAAAATACAATTACCTGTGATATCTATCACTAAATATTCCTTAGATACTATAGTTTTATAAACCATGAGTAATATAAAACGGATGCATCAAAAATTCTTTGATGCATCCGCATTAGCAATCTTATAAACTTATGACGAAGACTCTACTACAGACTCAATATCTAAACCTTGCAAATATTTTTTAAATGCTTCCGCTAACTGTGGATTACGTAACCCATATTCTACGGTAGCTTTTAAGTATCCTAATCGATCGCCAATATCATAACGAACACCCTCATAAGAATATGCCAGTATTCTCGTTGAAAGTCTAGCAATAGCATCTGTCAATTGAATTTCATTACCTGCACCTTGTGGTGTTTTTTCTAATTCATCAAATATATCCGGTGTTAAAATATAACGCCCTAAAACAGCTAAATTAGATGGCGCATATTCAATAGATGGCTTTTCCACTAAACCAGCTACTTCATACACATTAGGTTCGATTTGACTACCAGAGACAATGCCATAGGCACTCACTTTCTCTGGAGCCACATATTGGGTCCCCAATATGGTGACCCCTTCATGTGCATAATGACAATCAATCAACTGCTTCAAACATGGTTTATGAGGATTATACACCACATCATCTCCTAAAAGAACAGCAAATGGCTCATCCCCAATAAAAGATTTAGCACAATAAATAGCATCTCCCAAGCCTCTAGCAGATTTCTGACGGATATAATGTACCTTTATATTCGCCAGATTTCTCACCATTTCTAAATGCTGCTTCTTTCCCTGTTGTTGTAATAATTGTTCCAATTCCACACTAGTATCAAAATGATCTTCAATAGCCCGCTTATTACGACCTGTAATAATTAAGATATCTTCTATACCAGAATCAATAGCCTCTTGCACTATATATTGTATAGTCGGTGTATCCACGATGGGCAACATCTCTTTAGGTTGTGCCTTGGTGGCTGGCAAAAAGCGTGTACCAAAGCCTGCCGCTGGAATCACAGCTTTTCTAACTTTTTTCATGGTGTCCCCTTAGATTAAAAATCCTTCGCTACCAATGTGTACTCCCATTTCTTTTGTTTTGTACGATATGTTAAAGAGCCTTCAAAAGAATGTAAGTCTCGATGCCAGGTAAGATCCACATATCGTAACTCATGACTTTGCATATCTCGTTGCAATTGTATACTAAATCGGTCGAGACGTGTAGCTTGTAAACTTAATCCATAGTATAAATTATGCTTAACATCAATTTGATCAAATGGATATGGTGAATCACCAAACATAGACACATTACTTTGGCGGTATCCAGCCCACGCCTTCACACGAGATCCTATATTAGTATTAGTACCAACACCCCAGTATGGCATAGAACGAACTGATGAATTATATCCATAATAATCACGTTGGTAACCTCCATAAAGAGTCACTTCCGTATTAGTTCCAACATGAATTGGATCATGCGATACTTCACTATAATATTTAGTATGAGCCCCTTTAATTGGCCCTTCATACCACTTTCCATAGCTAGCTCCACCTCGAATAGTGAATGGTGTATGCCCCAAATGATATGCATGGGTATCTACAGATAATTCCGGTTTCTTTTCTACCCATACTTTTTTTGCATTCAGTGTAGCTGATTCACGACTATATGCTACTTTTGCCGTTCCCCAAGGCATCAACTGAACATATCCAAATGATGGCTTAAATCCAACATTAGTCCCCCATGTGTAGTGTAAGAATAACTCCCCATGTTCAGATACTGGATAGTTAATTTTACCATTCAAACTCAATCCATCCGTAGAATTATATTTTGGTCTAGGTACAAAAGAAAAGACACTCATTTCTCCTTGCTTATCTTGACGTAAAGACACAGTATATTTACTCAAGGAAATAATGCGTTTATTTTTAAGATAGAAGCTTGCATTATGTATAATTGCTTTATCCCCTGGAAATACTTCAATATAGTCCCCTTCTACTCGGTAGTCAGGCACACCTTTGAAGGCTATCGCATGCTTTGTGGTTAACCATCCTTTTTCAATACGCCCTGTTTTGCCGTTAAAGTCACCAACCTGTGCTTTAATCCAATATGGAGCTACATATCCAAATACCTCTTTTGTATGTGCATCTCCAGTAATAGCATTGTAAGAAATATACGATCCAGTTAGGTCTTTTGTAGCCCCCTTATCTTCCAAAAAATGATATCCTGTCGAACTTTCATATTGTTGGTTTTTTATATTTCCTTCTAATTTTTCTACTGATAATTGTTGATTACCACGACCCACTTCTACATTACCACGAGCCCAAACAAGCCCTGTTGTATCAGTGTAATGCATTTTATCTGCATCCACACGAACAGGAAGTACCGGCTTTTCAGCTTTTACTTCCTCTTTTTTTCCGATCGGTTTTATCTGTAAATTCGGTACATACTGTGTATCTGTAGAGGCTACTACTACAGTATGATTATTTACATATTGAATATCAGAAACCTGTGGAATGACCTCTGATACCGGTAAAGTCGTGTCTAATGTTTGCGCATATCCCTGTGTACATGCAAGCATCGTTAATACAGCAGCTGCCGTTACAGAATATTGTTTCATTCCCATCTCCTAGTCTTTTTCACGTTTTACAATAATTATAGGTTTATCCGTCAAAGAGTCATCATGCACTACTTTGGCAGACTCTTCTTTTACCTTCACAGCTGGTGTAGCTGCTGGTTTAGATGCTGGTTCCATCGCTTTTTGTGAAGCCACTGGATCCAGCTGAGGCTTTGCTGTAACTCCTGTATCCACACCATGTACTTCTACACCAGAAATAGTGACTGTTGACTCTGGTTGTACATACACGAGAGTTCCTACTGGTAAGTCGATTGATTTACCTTTAACAAAGAATCCTCCCACAAGACCAACTGGTCCCAGTAATACAGCACCTGCTACAGAAGCTCCTGCCGCTTTTAATTCACCTTTTGTTTTAGTTTTTGCTTCTTCTCCTTGAATAGCAGTGAAGTTTGTACCATCAATACCTTGTAAATGATCAAATACAATATTCAACTTTGCATTACGCCCAAAGGAGCGTGCTTTTGTAATTTCTGTAATATGTCCAGTACCAGTTGTACCTTTGGGAATCAATAGCGTTTCCCCATCCATTACATCTTCTGCTACTTTAACATGTACCACATCATCTTTGACATTTTTTTGAGATGTCACTGGTTCTGTTAACTCTAGTGTAAATACTTGGTCCGCACCAATCGTGCCTGTTTTAGTTTTCAGAGCTACTTGCGTGCCAAAAATAGATTGTTTTAACTTTTGTACACGACTTTGTAACGAACCTTTCGACTCTATACCATTCACACTGCGTTCCATTTCTCCAATGCGTTCTACAAGAGATCCACTATGAACTTCGTCAAAATACATCCATTCTAATGCATTTACTTCTTGATGTAATGTTACCTTTGTACCTTGACCTTCTACAGATGTATACAAAGATTCTACCTGTCCCGTAATACTACCCTGTTGTTTAGTCCCCAAAATAGTATCTTGCAATTGATGTACTCGATCTGTTAAAGCACCTACTTGCACCTTACCATACACAACACTTTCCAAAGCTTCCGTTTTCTCCAAAACTGTGTCTGGTGCCGCCCATACACTTGTTGTTAAAAGAGCGAACACGGCTCCCAATACAGCAGAACGTTTCATAGTATCTCCTCATCTCTACTAACACATAGATAGCACGGGCAAGCCCGTGCTAATCCATTAAATCTTCAAATCTATAATTGCCGATACACCGACCCCTTGAATGCGATTGGCACTCGTTGGATTTGTGCTATCAATCGGTACTAGTCCTTTTACGCGAGCTACGGAATTAAAACTAGCCTCTATTTGCGCTACTGCCTCAACACGTTCCACTTCACTACTAGGTCCTGTTACCTGTGCCGCACCAATGTGTCCACCTTTCCCAAGACTCACAATAGGAACTACTTTTGTTGAATAGGTAGTACTCAAATTATTTTGCTTTAATAAACTGTTCAAGAAGTTATTGATGGAGTCACCGTATTTATCTACTAGAAAGCCCACGCCTCCTACTTTCAATACGCCTCCTACTAGACTCCCTAAATTAAATGCCTGTGTTTGTTGTACGCCAACAACACCTACAGTGGCTACCGAGAATGCTACCATAGCAGCTACGATTTGTTTTTTCATCGTAATATCCTCCTTTTCCTTTCCATTGTATCAAAAAATACATTTTTATTCTATACAAAGTATACGGGATATGTATGATTTTTTCATGAAGTATTACAATTTTCTAACAAATTCGTGGTACTTGGTCTTCTCCCAGCATATCAAGGAGACGTATCCCCCCCACTGCCGTTTGCAATCCTACTTTGCCAGCATTACCATTCACCACATCACCGACGATCACCGCATCACGACCTTCTGTGAAAGTGCGCATCATCTGCACTACCTCATCTGCCACATCAGCGCGTACAATGGCAATCATCTTACCTTCATTTGCCAAATACAATGGGTCGTAACCTAACACTTGGCATACCGCTTGTACTTCCGCACGGACAGGGATGGCAGACTCTTGCAATCGAATCCCTTTTTGTGCAGAGTTAGCAATCTCTTGGAGCGTCGTCGCTAATCCACCACGGGTAGGATCTCTAAAGAAAGCAATATCTTTACCAAAGGTTTCTAACAATTTATGAGCCATTTTATGTAAAGGCGCACAATCTGTTTGTAGGGTATCAGGTAGATCCAATCCATACCGAGTTCCCATGACAGCAATCGCATGGTCCCCTAAGGTACCGGAAATGATGACTTTCATACCACTTTCAATATAAGACGTACCTAACTGTACATAGTCCGGTACGATACCTACGCCAGCAGTATTGATGTAGATGCCGTCAACGGAACCTTTTTCTACCACTTTCGTATCACCTGTGACAATGGACACCCCTGAAAGTTGTGCCATATCTGACATGGTTTGTAGCACAGTTTCTAATGTAGAAATAGGTAATCCTTCTTCTAAGATGAGCCCGCACGACAAATACTGAGGCACTGCACCCATCATGGCTAAGT
Source organism: uncultured Veillonella sp. (assembly GCA_900544365.1). Taxonomy (GTDB): domain Bacteria; phylum Bacillota; class Negativicutes; order Veillonellales; family Veillonellaceae; genus F0422. The sequence continues at coordinate 38,019 of UQVF01000006.1, forward strand.
CATTCACTGTACCGCACACAGCTAATTTCCCAATGTTGCCACCGGGGAAAATATGTGGTGTTACTACATAGGAATCTGTACTCATAGCCATACGTCCCGTTGTAACTGGAAATACAGCACCATCATGTAATTCATTTAATATTGGATTCGAAAAATATTTCACAATATATTGGTCTACCAATTCATGGCTAAATTTACCGCCATTACCGTGGACTAAGCGAATACGTTCCATTTATTCCTCCCAGGTCATTCCACCGCTGGAAAAACCATATTTATACCAAGCTGAACAACTACCTTCTACCGATACCATACAAGCCCCCACTGGATGCTCTGGCGTACAAAGTTTACCAAATAAAGGACATGCATCAGGATGAATCATCCCCTGAATGACAGATCCACATTGGCAACCTTTCGGTCCATCACTGGTTGTAAATGTTTCTAAAGGTAGTTGTACCAACGCATCATAGGCAGACCATTCTCCGCGCAATTTTAAACCCGATGCAGGCAGTACACCAATACCACGCCAGCCATCATCAGACGGTTCGTACAAGGTATCCATTAATTGTTGTGCTACGGAATTTCCCGTTTTTGCCACCACGGACCGATACGTATTTCCTACATAAAATTTCTTTTCTTTACGTTGTTCTAAGAGATTGACAATGGCTGCTAAAATTTCCATACCATCAAAGCCAGCAATACAACTTGGCATATGATATTCATCAGCTAAGAATTGATACGGCTGTTCTCCAATGATAACGCTTACATGGCCTGGCAATAGAAATCCATCGATTTGATGCTCTGGATTGCTCAATAACGCACGTAATGCAGGGGGAACCAATTTATGAGAAATCAAGAAAAATACATTTTTTAATCCCTTAGCATGCACTGCCTGAATGGTGGCTGCAATGACAGCGATGGTCGTTTCAAAGCCGATACCCAAGAAAATAATCTTTTTATCTGGATATTGTTCACTTAATCCAAGCACTTCCATAGGGCTATAAATAATTTCAATATGAGCCCCATTTTCTTTCGACTGCCATAAATTACCTGTCGTACCAGGAATCTTCAGCATATCTCCAAAGGTAGCGATGACTACATCCTCTCGATCCGCATACGCCAAGGCTTGATCCATATATTGTTGGTCTGTCACACACACAGGACATCCAGGACCACTAATCAACTCAATGCCTTTGGGTAACATTTGACGGATCCCTTCACGAAAGATAGCCACTGTATGAGTCCCACAGACTTCCATGAATCGTACAGTTTCCTCTGGATTATGTAATTCGTGAATGCGCTCTAGTAAACTAGCTGCGACTTTCGATTTTTCCGTTAAAGTAATCTTGTTCAAGTTCTTCTAATTCGCGGAATGCCTCAAGGGTCAAACGCGCTTCCTCCTCATCTACAATTTGTACGGCACAGCCCGCATGGACTAATAACCAATCTCCAATTTTTGCTTCTGGCACCAATAACAGGCTGCACTCTCGTTGCACCCCTGTTAATTCCACGGTACCAATTGTTTCATTAATATGCACCAATTGTGCAGGTACTGCTAAACACATAAAATCTCCTATCTATTCCTATGACTTCCTAACCATAATTGCCCTAAAGCGATACCGCCATCATTCATCGGGCTTTGGGTAGGCACGTGGACTGTGTATTCCTGTAATTCTTGCATCACTCCTTCTAGGAGAATACGATTTTGGAATACTCCTCCACACAAGACAATATGCGAAATGTATCGTTTTTCACAACATTGTTTCGCCATCTGTCCTATATAATATATCAAAGTTCTGTGAAAGTTCGCTGAGATTTTTGCTACACTTTCACCATCTTTTAATTGTTCTATCACAGATCGTACTAAACTCATTGTATCTAATACGCTTCCGTCTAGCTTCATGTCTAGGATAGTGCCCTTCTCTGAAAGCGCCAGTTGCTCTAACTCAATAGCAAGTTGCGCATCATAGAGATGCTCATGACCTAAACCTAGTAGGGATGCTACTGTATCAAATAAACGACCACCGCTAGAAGACTGTACCATCTGCATATGGGGCATCATTTTCTCTAACAATTGCCACCCTTTAGGCAGTGATTCTTTCCACTGTTCTAGCACTGTAGGCGCTCCTGCTGGATAGAGCTGATTCACATACCACAAGGCTTGTCGCCACGGTTCTCGTACGGCTAATTCACCACCTGGCAAAGGGGCATAGCTCAAATGTGCCATTCGTTCCATATGTTCTTTGTGGCAATATAAAAATTCACCACCCCAGAGAGTTCCATCTGTACCATATCCTGTTCCATCAAAGCAGATTCCTAACACAGGATCTTGAATGTTATACTCCGCCAGTACCGCTGCCACATGGGCATGATGATGCTGCACTTCTATGACAGGTAATTGATGCTTCTCTGCATAGGTTCTACCACACTGTGAGGTATAGTACTTCGGGTGGGCATCTACAATAACTTGCGTAGGCTGTAATTGAAATAACTCTTCATAGCGCTTCGTTGTGGACCACAACAAATCCTGTACTCGCTGATGCTCCATATCTCCCATGTAGGGGCTAAGGATAGCATGAGACCCACGATTCATACCGAAAGAGGCTTTCATATCACCACCCATAGCTAACATAGTAGGACTCTGCTCTAATGGTACTACAGAAATAGACAAAGGGACGTACCCTCGGCTACGGCGAATCATGATTGATTTATCATGCACCACTTGTACCACAGAATCATCTACAGGAGAGATAATCTCCCGATTGTGAGTCAATATATAATCTGCAATACCCTGTAGCTCTTCCGCTGCCTGTGCATCATCATATAGTACAGGATCACCACTTCGGTTCGCACTAGTCATGACCCATAGAGCATCAGATGGCACTAAACTGTAGTGATACGGAGCATAGGGCAACAAAATGCCTAATGTTTCCATACCGGGGGCTACACTGGGAGCCACTGGCGTTATCTGTGATGCCACCTTCATAGTGATCTTAGTAAATGTATTACGACATTCTTGATTAGAAACATATTTTTTCTGATTTATATCAGTCATCTCTTTAAGATCGGTATCACACTCAGAAGTCACACATGTTTCTGTATGCATGACGTCATTAACAGTAAAGGTCAAACTTACTTTACGTAACAAAACAATGGGCCTTGCAGGACTCAACAACAGTTCTTCTTCTGTGTTAGATATATGCACATACTGCTTTGCCGTTTCTAAAGACCCTGCCATAACTGCTAAGGGTTTTCTAGGTCGTCCTTTTCGCTGGCGCAAGGTTTGTACCGCTATTTCTTGTAACGCATCACAGACCAAATGATAGCCGCCTACGCCTTTTAATGCTACAATGGCACCTTGTTGTATGTACTCTTTGGCTTGCTCTATGGCATCCTGTCCAGTAGCGAGTACCGTTCCATCTACACCTCGTAATGTAAACATGGGACCACAGTGCTCGCAAGCATTGGGCTCCGCATGGTATCGTCGACCTTCTAGATTTTCGTATTCCTTCTGACAATCTTCGCACATAGGGAATACTTTCATAGACGTTGTATCACGGTCATAGGGTGTACTTTCAATAATCGTATACCGAGGGCCACAATTCGTACAATTCGTAAACCCATAGTGAAAGCGCCGGTTCTCAGGATCTTGTATATCTTTCAAGCACGCCTCGCAAGGCGCCATATCAGCACCAATAAAGGCATTCCCTTTCACACCTTGCGAAAGGATGATGGTAAAATCATCCAAATCTTGTAATTCTGTCGGTTCCATTTGTAAGGTATCGATACGTCCATGCATAGGCAAATCAGATTGCAACCGTTCTACAAACAGTTGGCAATCTACATCCACCCCCTGTATGTGTATCTCCACACCGTTCGTGTCATTTCTCACTGTGCCCAAGATTCCTAATTCATGAGCTAGTTTAGACACAAAGGGGCGGAATCCTATGCCCTGTACAATGCCCGTTACATGTATGGTGTATGCCTTCATAGAACCCGCCTCCCTTCTGTTATATAATTTTAATGATTTTCTTGTCGGATCCCGGCTGCATCCAGTTCAGCTTGGATCATAATAGCACATTCAATACGTTTTTTCTGTAATTTACATCCCATTTCGTATGGTGTGCTAAGGTCTCCACCTAATGTTTCATTATTCGCATGGCAACCGCCAGAGCAGAAGAATTTTGCCCAGCAATTAGCACATGTTTCTTTCGTAAATACGTGAGTGTTTCTGAACTGTGTCGGTATGTCATAATTTTTCAAACCATCGAAAACAGTACCAATCACATACCCATCCTTACCTACATATTGGTGACATGGATAAATATCTCCATTTGGTACGACTGCCATATACTCATGACCAGCACCACAACCACGCAAACGTTTTGCCATACATGGTCCACGATATAAATCCATCCGGAAGTGGAAGAAATTAAATTTCTCGCCCCAACCAGCCAATTGACGTTCTAAATATAGGTCTGCCAATTTTTCATATTCTTTTTCGATGATTGGCATATCCTCAGGACGTAACACATAAGCCCCATCTTCGCCAACCACTGGTTCCATAGACAAATGCTCAAACCCTAAATCTGACATAGCTTCTACATCTTTGCAGAAGTCTAAGTTATTATGCGTATAAGTGCCACGCACATAGTATTCACGACCCTCACGCTGTTTAACAGCATTCACTAAGTTTTTCGCCACTGTTTCGTATGTATCTCTGCCACCAGAGCTTGGGCGCATACTATTATGCACATCTTCACGACCATCTAGGGACAGCACCAAACTCATGTTATGCTCATTCACATAATCGATTTTATCCTGTGTCAATAACATGCCGTTAGTGGTCAATGTCAATTTAAAGATTTTTCCATGTTTTTCTTGAATGGATTCAATGTATTCTACGGTTTGTTTCACTACATCCCAGTTCAACAATGGCTCACCACCAAAGAAATCGATTTCACAATGCTGGCGTGGACCACTCATAGAAATCAAGAAATCTACAGCACGTTTCGCCACGTCAAAACTCATTAATTCTCGTTTTACTCCGCCGTAATCACCTTGACTAGCGAAACAATACTTACAAGCTAAGTTGCAATCATGAGCAATGTTTAAGCAAAGAGCTTTTACAATTGGTTTTTCATCTACCACTAGTTTGAACTCTGCAGACATAGGAGCAAAGAGCATTTCCTCTTTGATGAGTTCATCTAACTCATCCATAATTTCATCTAACTCCGCTGCATCCTCTGTAGCATCTAATACACTATGTACAGCATCACGGTTGGTACCGTTATAGATATCTAATACACGATCAATGAGCTCATCGATCACATGGATAATTCCACTATTTACATCCAATAGAAAGAACTTATCTTTCATTTTAAATTTATGAATCATCGGTTGTAATTCTAACATTCATACCTCCATTAACTTACTAAAGTCTACCGTATATTATATCACTTTATACTCGTAACGTATAGAAAGCTATCAATATAGAGTATACTTTTTCTAAAATTATAGTATGCAAAAAATTGTACTTTTGAAGTACAGATATTATAATTTAGACAAGCTAAAGACATAAAAGGGTTAGCATACAGAATCCCCCTAGATCTGGTACATCTAGGGGGATTTTTGTATGTTTTATAGTAACACTTTTAGTATAATCCTAGAAGTAATATAAAGCAAATAAGCTGCCCACCATATGGTGAACAGCTTATTGCTAATCGAATGATTATTTTTGTTTGCACACTTGGTTACCTACTGTACAGCTAGTTTTGCAAGCAGATTGGCAAGATGTTTGACATTCGCCGCAGCCGCCTGTTTTAGCAGTTTTTTGTAGGGATTCAGTGTTAATTGTACGAATACGTTTAGACATCTTCATTCCTCCTAAGCACAAACTTACTCTATTATATTATCATCTAATACCGTTTCAAGCAAGCAAAAGGCATAGGAATTAGTGAGCTAACGCTTCTTTCAATGTTTTAAGGTTTTCTTCCATGATGTCAAGGTATGTCACATGTTTTTGTGCTTGTTCTTCTGTTAAACCTTCTGCAGGGTTTAATACATACACTTTTACGCCAGTTTCAGCAGCAATGGCATTAGCCAATTTAGGGCTTACCAATTCTTCACTGAAGATTGCTTTTACATTATGTTCTTTGATGAAAGCCACGATATCTGCCATGCGTTCTGGTGTTGGTTCAGCATCTGGAGATACTCCCATAATACCCAATTGTTCAAAACCGTATGCGTTTGCTAAGTACCCAAATGCCATATGGCTAACTACTAAATGTTTGTCGTGTTGTGTTTTACCAAATTCTTCATATTTAGCATGCAAAGCTTGTAATTTTTCTTTGTATGCTTTGCCGTTAGCTTCATAGTATTTTGCATTCGTAGGGTCTGCTTTAGAGAAGGCTTCTACAACAGCATCTACTTCTTTAGCAACATTCATTGGATCTAACCATACATGTGGATCAAACTCGCCATGTTCATGTTCGTGCTCATGTTTATCTTCTTTTTGAGCTTTATTATGGTCATCTTTGTCGTCTTTATGATCTTTGTCATCTTTATGATCTTTGTCATGGTCATGATCATGTTCGTCTTCATCTTCATCTGGAGCTGGCAACAAAGTAACCGATTTAGATAATTCTACAGGTTGCGCTTGTTGTAGCACATCTTTTGCTAGAATCTTTTCTGTTGGTTCCAAACCTGCACCACTATACAAGAACACTTTAGCAGTACCGATTTCTTTCAAATCTTTTGCAGTTGGATCCCAATCATGTGGTTCTGCTCCTGGAGGTACTAATAAAGACACATCAACTTTATCTCCCCCTACTTGTTTCGCTACATCATATACAGGGAACACGGTAGTAACAACTTTCATTTTTTCAGCTGGTGCTGCTTGTTTTGTATCACTACCACACCCAGCAATACCTACTGCAGTCGCCACCATAGTAGCTCCTAGTACAAAATAGGTTAATCGTTTTTTCCAATTCATGAGTATACTCCTCCTAACACATAAAAAACAAGAAGTGATTAGTTTTTGCTAATTCACTTCTTGATTATATCCGATTTAAAAAATCCGTGCTTGAATGCATGAGCAGTCTATACACTCAATTTCATTATCATTTAAACTTTTTAATAACAGCTAGTGCCACAGGTGTTACAACAGCTACCGCTAACAATGCTTCTGGAATACCATGAGACCATACAATGCCCATCACCACATTAAATACAGCTTCCGGTGAAATGTGTGTTGCCTTAGCAAATTCTACACCATAAATTGTGTAAATACCAGTCATAACAAGGATTGTATTAGTAGCTGTTCCCAAGAATGCAGCTAAGCCGATACGGATGGCTTTCACCTTAATTGGTACATACATATACACCAACGCTGCCACTAAACCGATCAACATTCTTGGCAATACAGAAATAATAGGATTCATAAATGCAAAGGATAAAATATTAGGCGCCATGTAAGCTTGTACCATACTGTACGCACCGAATAAGAAACCTACTGACATACCTACTTTAGGCCCTTCCACAACACCACCTAAGATAGTTGGGATGTGCAAGATAGTAGCACTAATTGGTGGAATTGGCACAAAGCCCCAACCTGTCATACCAAGTACAATGGTAATCCCTGCCAATAAACCAATAATCGTTAATTGACGTACCGTAAATTTTTGCGATGGCTGTGTTTGCAACGCTGTTTCTTTTTCCATGTTTTCCTCCGTTCTTATTCCCTTAGGATATAAGTCGAACCAATAATAAAAAAATGGAACTCAGTTCTGCTCTTCCTGATACAGACTATACAGTTAGTTCCTCGTATAGAGTAGTACAAAACAGCGCTTCTGTCAATCAAAAAATGTAACTTTTCTTACACTACAAGAAAACGAACACCTTATGAGGTGCCTCATACAAGTGTTCGTTCTACCATTACAGCCCTAACAATTTTCTGCCTTCTTCCCAAGCGAAGATAGGTGTTAGGAATGTCATTAAATTTTCTTCTTCAAATGGATAGGCACGCATTCCAATCGCTTCAGCAGCCTGTACATCAGAAGGTTTATCACCCACAAAGTAGATTAATCGTTTTTCCAATTCATGAGTATACTCCTCCTAACACATAAAAAAACAAGAAGTGATCAGTCTTTGCTAATTCACTTCTTGATTATATCCGATTTAAAAAATCCGTACTTGAATGCATGAGCAGTCTATACACTCAATTTCATTATCATTTAAATTTTTTGATGACAGCTAGTGCCACAGGTGTTACAACGGCTACTCCTAATAGTGCTTCTGGAATACCATGAGACCATGCAATACCCATCACCACATCAAATACAGCTTCTTGTGAAATGTGTGTTGCCTTTGCAAATTCTACACCATAGATTGTATAAATACCAGTCAATACAAGGATAGTACTTGTGACTTTTCCTAAGAAAGCGGCTACACCAATACGGATAGCTCTTACCTTAACTGGCAAGTACATATATACCAACGCTGCTACTAAACCAATCAACATTCTTGGTAATATAGAAATGATTGGATTCATAAACACGAAAGATAAAACATTCGGTGACATATACGCTCGTACCATACTGTAAGCACCAAATAAGAACCCTACTGACATCCCCACTTTAGGACCTTCTACGATACCACCTAAAAGGGTTGGAATATGCAAGATGGTCCCACTAATTGGTGGGATTGGCACAAAGCCCCATCCTGTCATGCCAAGTACAATCGTAATCCCTGCCAATAAGCCAATAATCGTTAATTGACGTACCGTAAATTTTTGCGATGGTTGTGTTTGCAACGCTGTTTCTTTTTCCATGTTTTCCTCCGTTCTTATTCCCTTAGGATATAAGTCGAACCAATAATAAAAAAATGGAACTCAGTTCTGCTCTTCCTGATACAGACTATACAGTTAGTTCCTCGTATAGAGTAGTACAAAACAGCGCTTCTGTCAATCAAAAAATGTAACTTTTCTTACACTACAAGAAAACGAACACCTTATGAGGTGCCTCATACAAGTGTTCGTTCTACCATTACAGCCCCAATAGCTTTCTGCCTTCTTCCCAGGCAAAAATAGGCTCTAAGAATGTCATTAAGTTGTCTTCTTCAAATGGGTACGCACGCATGCCAATGGACTCAGCAGCCTGCGCATCAGATGGTTTATCACCGACTAGGAAGCTACCATCCACATCTACATTCCAGTCCTGAATTGCTTTCGTCAACATACCAGGATTTGGTTTGCGGCAATCACAGTCTTTCGTGTACTCTGCCACAGATCCTTCTGGATGATGTGGGCAGTAATAGTAGGCCAATACTTTCACACCTTCTGCTTCTAAACGACGGGACATTTCAGCATGTAACGCTTGCACATCTTCCTCTGTATAGTAGCCTCGTGCAACCCCACTTTGGTTTGTGACCACAATGATATCATACCCACGTGTTTGGGCTTCTTTCATAGCTTCAATAGCACCAGGAATAAATTCTAGTTGTGCAGGATTACTCAAGTATCCTACATCCACGTTAATAACCCCATCACGATCTAAAAATAATACATTTCTAGTTTCCATTATTTTACATACCCTTCATTATCACGTAATAACGTACAATACTCATGGACTGCTTGTTCTAATGGAGTAAATCCTTTGTCATAGCCAGCAGCTAGCAATTTAGTAGTATCTGCTTGCGTATAGCTTTGGTATTTACCTTTTAATACTTCAGGAAAATCGATATAACGAATCTCGCCTTTTCCAGCGAAGGAAATAACAGCTTTCATAAACTCATTAAATGTATGAGCATGACCTGTACCACAGTTAAATACTCCACTAATTTCAGGATGTTCCCAGAAATAGAAATTCACATTTACCACATCGTTTACATAGATAAAATCACGGGTTTGCTCACCGTCACCATATCCATCGATGCCTTTAAAGAGTGTAATTTCACCAGTTTCCATCAATTTATAATACATTTGACGCACCAAAGATGCCATCTTATCTTTATGTGTTTCATTCGGTCCAAAGACATTGAAATAGCGTAAGCCCACACATTGAGATTGTAATTGGTTTCTAAATTTTGCTACATAGCGGTCAAATAGTAGTTTAGAATATGCATATGGATTTAAAGCTTGTTCACAAGCTGGATCTTCACGGAATCCGTTAGTCCCATGTCCATAGGTGGATGCAGAAGAAGCATAGATGAAAGGAACTCGACGTTCTTGGCAATAATGAAAGAGATTCTTAGACCCTTCATAGTTATTTTTCATCATGTATCTGCCATCGTAATCCATAGTATCTGTACAAGCACCTTCATGGAATACTACTTCGATAGGACCACAATCAAAAGTATTTTGCTCTACGGCAATATCAAAATCTTCATAATCGATATAATCTGCAAAATCCAACATTTCAATATTTTTGATTTTACGACCATCCGTCAAATCATCAACAATTAAAATGTCATTGCGTCCTTTATTATTCAACTGCTTTACAATATTGGATCCAATAAACCCGGCCCCACCTGTAACAATAATCATAATTTTCCTTCCTTTACTAATTCTTGAATATGTTTAATAATTCCTGTTGTAGAATATCCATCTTGGAATGGCAAAATTTGTACTTCCTCTACAAATTCTTTACCAATGACGTCTTCTGGCTTGTAATCTCCACCTTTAACCAATATATTTGGTCGCAACTGTGAAAGCACCTCTGCTGGCGTATCTTCTTCAAATAGAACTACACCATCGACAAAACCTAAAGAGCTCATCAACAAGGCTCTATCTAGTTCATGGTTGATAGGACGACTATCCCCCTTTAAACGGCGTACAGAACTATCTGAATTCAGGGCCACCACCAAATGATCACCCAGTGTTGCTGCCTCTTTTAAATAGGTCAAATGACCACGATGTAAAATATCAAAGCAACCATTCGTAAAGACAACCACTTCGCCCCGATCTTGCCACAATCGGATTTTTTTGGCTAATGCTTCTACAGAATAGATACTTTCTTTATCTTCTTTTTTAGCTTTCATAGAAGACAATAAATCTAATAGTTCTTGACGATGGATCGGATAGGTACCCACCTTAGACACCACTACTCCCGCTGCTGCATTGGCAGCTACTAAAGCTGCTCGGATAGATAAGCCTGCAATTAATGTAGTAAGCATCATAGCCACTACCGTATCACCAGCACCGCTCACATCGAATACATCTTGCTGTTTCGTTTCTGCATTGTGCCACACATTGCCATCTTTACGAACTAAGGTAATCCCTTTAGCAGAACGCGTAACAATGATAAAGTCTAGCTCCATGTTATCCAAAATATGACGTGCTGCTTCAACAACTGCTTCATCTGTGTTGGGCACTTCATAGCCTACAGCTTCACTGAGTTCCTTCACATTAGGAGTAATACAAGTAGCACCGTTATATTTTGACCAGTCAGAACCTTTCGGATCCACAATAGTCATAATGCCAGCAGCACGAGCTTTACTGAATACTTGACTTAATAAGGATGGTTGGCAAATACCTTTCCCATAGTCAGAAATCACAAGGCCTTGCAATCCTTTGTGCAACAACTCATCTAGCCAAGTAAGGATAACTATTTCACTGGCGCTAGACACAGGCTGATTCACTTCATAATCTAAGCGAATCATTTGCTGTTGTCCACCTAAGATACGTGTTTTCGTGGTAGTCGGAATAGAATCTTCAGTAAAGACGCCAGTACTTTGGATACCATTATCTTCTAATAATTGGCGTACTATCTTACCATGTGCATCATCGCCAATACGAGATGCCATATGCACTTGACAATCTAATTGAGCTAAATTATTTGCTACATTGGCAGCACCGCCTAACACTTCCGTTTCACGTTGCACTAAATTCACAGGCACTGGAGACTCTGGAGAGATACGACTTACATCACCAAAAATATAGCGGTCTAACATGCAGTCACCAATAACCCCTACTTGTAGCTGTGGTAAATCACGAAGTAAAAAGGATTGTAATGTACGATTAGGCATAGTCTTCTTCCACCAATTCACATAAAATATGACCAGCTAAAATATGCATTTCTTGAATGCGAGCTGTCACTTTTGATGGCACTGCAAAGGTTAAATCGCATAATTCTGCCATCTTTCCACCACCTTCACCAGTAAAGGCAAAGGTATGCATACCGATATTACGAGCAGACTCTACTGCTTTCACCACATTTTTACTATTCCCAGATGTGGAAATACCAATCAAAATATCTCCTGAACGGCCTAGACCATCTACTTGTCGGGCAAATACTTCATCATACCCATAATCATTGCCTACAGCTGTCAAAATCGACGTATCTGTAGTCAATGCAATAGACGCCAAAGAACGGCGTTCTTTTTGGAACCGTCCTACTAATTCTGCCGCTAAATGCTGAGAATCTGCAGCGGATCCACCATTACCGCAAAATAAAATTTTATTACCTGCTGCTAGCGCTGTTTTACAACGCTCCGCCATGGCTTCGATAACACCCATCACTTCATAAGTAGCACTCAATGTGTCTACATGGTCTGAGAAACGGGCACTTATAATTGGATGTAACTCACTCATGTGTTGTATCCTTTCCATGATTATCCAATAGGTCATGTAATTCTTGTAAAAAACTTTCTACATTATTAAATTGTCGATATACCGAGGCAAATCGCACATATGCAACTTGATCTACATCTTTCAATAAGGATAATACAATTTCACCAATTCGTTCTGTAGTCACCTCTTGTTCCACTTCCATACGAATTTGCTTTTCCGTTTCATTCACAATAGATTCTAATTGGTCCGTAGAAATACCCCGTTTGCTACAGGATCTCCACAATCCATTCATTAATTTAGAACGATCAAATAACTCTTTCTTTTGATCTCGTTTTATCACCATAATTGGTAAATCTTCAATGACTTCATAGGTCGTGAACCGCTTGCCACAGCTCATACATTCCCGACGGCGGCGAATATTATTATCATCCGTAGACCGTGAGTCTGTCACTTTGATTTCATCATGATGACAATAAGGACATTTCATACCGTATCCTCCTATTGGTTGCGCAAGAAGGTCTTTCCTTGCTGTTGAATTTCTTCTATAAAAGTATCTAACATTTCATAGCGTTTGCGATACATATTTCGTTTATGTGTTTTCGCTGTTTCGTAAGTTTTACGTTCCTCTGCTAAAGGAATCACAAAGAACCGAGAATCTTTCTCCCATACGTGACCACCTAATTCTTCCCAGAAGTCATCAAATTTTACTAATTTATGACGATTGAAACGAATTAAATGTGTATTTGTATAGAACCCTTCATCAGACACTGCATACAAAGTTTCTATGCCTAAGTTAGTTGCTAATTGTCGTAATAAAAAGAACATGAAGTTCTTAGGACGGTAGCCATGCATTTTTTTCGTTAGCTTTTTCGCCTTATCTAACCCCTCTTTGTACCCTTGTATTGTACCAACCCAAATACATGGTTGTCCCGTTGGATCCACACCTAATCGAAAATTGATATGATAAAGTCCGTCCCCTTCGTAAGTCAAAAGTAAACTGAGTAACCCTTCTTTTCGCTGACCCGTCATAAAACGCAAGGTTGCCTCTAAAGCTAATTCTTCAGAATGCCATAAGCGAATGCCACTTTCAGAAGGGCTGTACAAAGCCCGAATTGCTCCATCCACAAAATATTTTGGTAACGCATCAAAATGTTGGATAATACACGTCAAGCGTTCTTGAGCTGTCGATTCTTTATACAAGAATACACGGTTAATAATCTCCCAAATTCCTTCTTGATCTTGTAACAAATTAGGATAGCTACAATAGTTATCAAAATAAGTTTTTAATTGTTTCAACTGAGATCTATTTTTATAAGAACGAGCAGTGAATAAAAAAATTCGTCGCTTTTCTCGCCAACTATGGTATCCATAGATTCTTTTACCCAATTGCCATTGTTGTTTTGCATATGTAAACACGGTACATCCTCCTTAGGATAGACTATATCAAACTATATTATACTCCATTTTAACAATGAAATTCAATGTGTACCCCTCATAGCTCATAGTATTTTCGATAGAAATATAGCTCCATAAAAAACTAGAGAGTTCTAAGGCTGCGCCTTAAAACTCTCTAGCAAAAGAAATGCTATTACATTCCTAGTATATGTTGTTATTTACTACCTGTGCTACCGATACCACCCGTACGAATACCACGTGCGTCATCGTCATTTGTTAGCAAATATTTACAGAAGATACCTTGCGCCACTCGTTCCCCTTTTTCCAAGGTAACAGGTTGGTCCGTCGTATTATATATAGCAATCATAATATGACCTTCATTATCTTCATTGTTATAGTAATCAGAGTCGATAATCCCTGTACTATTTGTCAGCATCAAACCTCGTTTAATAGCCATACTTGACCGAACATGGATAGCCAAATATTCATCATAATGCATGAATGCTTTCAATCCGGTTGGAATCAATACAGTTTCCTTAGGTCCTACCACAACAGATTCTGCACATTCAATATCATACCCTGCACTTTCAGCTGTCTTACGTGTTGGTAAATTAATACCATGACCTTCAAAAGCAGAAACTACTTCAAATCCACGAATATCCATAGTGCACCTCGATTATTTCAATAGCTCTTTACGGGACAAGTTAATACGGCCTTTGTCATCGATTTCGATAACTTTGACCATAATTTCATCGCCTACATTCACTACATCTTCCACTTTTTCCACACGTTCTCTTGCTAATTGAGAAATATGAACCAAACCTTCTTTACCTGGCAATATTTCTACGAAAGCACCAAAGTTCATCAAACGAGTGACTTTACCCATGTACACTTCGCCTGCTTCTACTTCTTTCGTCAAATTCGTAATGATTTGGATTGCTTTTTCAGCCGCTTCCGCTTCTACTGCAGCGATGGAGATTGTTCCATCATCTTCGATATCAATTTTAGCGCCAGTTTCTTCAATGATGCCACGGATGACTTTACCGCCTGTACCAATAACGTCACGAATTTTATCTGGATCAATTTTCATCGTTACAATGCGTGGTGCCCATTTAGACATTTCTTCACGTGGAGCTTGGATAGCTTCCATCATTTTACCCATGATATGCATACGACCTTTATGAGCTTGTGCTAATGCTTCTTCTAAGATTTCACGAGATAAACCGGAAATTTTAATATCCATTTGGATTGCAGTCACACCTTTTGTAGTACCTGCCACTTTGAAGTCCATATCGCCTAAGGCATCTTCCATACCTTGAATATCTGTTAAGATTGTGTAATGTTCATCTTGTGTTACAAGGCCCATCGCAACACCTGCTACTGGCGCTTTAATAGGTACCCCTGCATCCATCAAGGATAAGGTAGAACCACATACGCTGGCCATAGAACTAGAACCATTAGATTCTAATACTTCAGATACTAAGCGCATCGCATATGGGAATTCTTCTTCTGTTGGCAGCACTGCTAGTAATGCTCTTTCAGCCAATGCACCATGACCAATTTCACGACGTCCCGGACCGCGAGAGGAACGAGTTTCCCCTACGGAGAAAGATGGGAAATTGTAATGGTGAATGTATCGTTTTTCTGTATCTAAGCCAATACCATCGATGGTTTGTTTTTCAGACAATGGAGCCAAGGTACAGATATTTAACACTTGTGTTTGACCACGAGTGAACAAGCCAGAACCGTGAGTACGTGGTAATGCGCTAACGCGACAAGAAATAGGACGAACTTCATCTAATTGGCGACCATCTGGACGAATTTTTTCTACCGTAATCATATGGCGTACTATTTCTTTCACCATTTTTTCTAATGTTGCATAGATATCGCTTGCTTGTTCTGGGAATTGTTCTTCAAAATGAGCCAATACCTCTTCAAACACAGCTTGTTGTTGTTCTTCACGTTGCACTTTATCCGCACAGCGTACAGCTGCATCTAATTTAGCATGTGCATAGGCACGAACTGCTTCTGCTACCACTGGGTCTACTTCTTTAATTGGGAATGTGCGTTTCACATGTCCAATTTCAGCCACCATAGACTCTTGGAAGGCTACGATTTTTTTGATTTCTTCATGAGCTGTCATAATGACTTCTAAGATGATATCTTCAGGAATTTCATTTGCTTCCCCTTCTACCATCAAGATTGCATCTTTTGTACCGGCCACTACCATATTTAATGTAGTTGCTTCTAATTGTGCTTTTGTTGGGTTAACTACGATATTGCCCTCTACAAGCCCCATGCGCACGCCAGCAATAGGACCTGCCCAAGGAATATCAGAAATAGACAATGCCGCAGAAGCACCAATCAATGCACAGATTTCAGGTGCATGGTCATGATCAACAGATAATACAGTAGCTACAACATGCACTTCATTACGGCTACCTTTATCGAATAAAGGACGAATTGGACGGTCAATCAAACGACTATTTAAAATAGCAGACTCTGGTGGACGCGCTTCACGTTTAATAAAACCACCTGGGAATCTACCAACAGCATACATCTTTTCTTCATAATCCACTGTTAATGGGAAGAAATCAATATCTTTTGCCTCTTTAGATGCCGTTGCTGTAACCAATACAACCGTATCACCATATTGTACTAATGCAGAACCACTTGCTTGTTTTGCTAACTCGCCAGTTTCGATCGATAACGTGCGACCAGCAAGTTCCATTTGGAATCGATTCATTCCATGCCTCCTGTTTAATTCTTTATCCTTAAAAATCTTTATAGTTGTTATTATACACGAGAAGAGGGGGAAATACAATTTGGGATACTAAAACCTTTATAGCAGGATCTATAATATAAGGACCATACGTTAAAAGGTCTTCTAAGTATAATAACAACAATAAGAGATATCATAATTAAGCTTGAGATATTTTACAGAATTACACTGCAAGTTCAAATACCAATTTGTTTTCATCGCCCTTAGAGTACCCACTGTGGGTACTTAACTCAATTCTAGTGAATTTGAGAGTCTTTTATTCTCCAACACTATTTTACACTAAAATTATAAATATCTCGTAAAAACATTTTCATCATTTAAGCTAAGCAAGTAGGTTTCCTCACCTCTACGATACATATATTCATGTAAATGTGCCTTGCCACTTTCAACTACTTCTCGTACTCTAAAAAACGATGTTATCCAAACACCCTGAACTTCTTCTACTGTAATAGTCTCATATTGAGTGTCATATGATAATTCTTTCCACTTTACTAAGTAGTAAATATCAAAATCCACTCCTAACTTTTTATAACTCTCATAGTTTTCTTTATTAAGAGTTACTGTATAGGAAGGATAATTCTTATCACCATAAAAATGTCTTCCCGATGTATAAAATGGGGTTTCTTGGACTTGAATATCGCCCTGTCTATTATTTGTTCTATCTATAAAATTAATTTTTCCTGATTTTTTATTACTTGGTTCACAAAAAGCTTAATCTAAACCTAAATTAGGTGCTACTTTTTCAACAAAGTTTGTTTTTATCTGCTCTCCCCAATCATATAAACTTAAGTTATCTATCTTATCAAAAGGATTGAATTTAGAATCTGCTAGTTTAATAAATCTACCATATTGGATACCCTTAGTGCTTTTTTTCAACTCAAACTCAATCAAAGTTCCAACACTTAGTGCAAGTGGCATTTCTGAAAAATATATAATCAATGTAGTTAAACTACCTTCATTTTCAATCACTACCGCGCCATTTTTCTTATTAAAATCTACACGTTCTAACTTACCTATCATTTTCTATCCCTCTGTCCCCTCTCAATAAATTGGCTCTATAATAAATGTTGGGGCTACTCATATAAGAGTAGTCGCCAACATTCTTTTTTTGCAATAAAATAGACATATA
>UQVF01000007.1 GCA_900544365.1 uncultured Veillonella sp.
ATAGCTCGTGCTAAGAACTCTTTATATGAGTAGCCCCCACATTTGACAAAGAGCCGAAATATATACTATAGAGAATGATGTGTTTGAATATTCTATATTTTGTACTGGTAAGAAATATATGAAATTAGCAATTTGGTAGGAAGTAATAAAACTTTAAGTATATTGAAGATGGGAGAAAAATTATATGAATTATAATGCAGATAAACCAATCAAAACAGGCGCAGAAGATTTGTTAGGAAGATCATTTTTCTCAAAACAGTTAGCAAAGGCATTGTATGAATGTGATGCTAGAGATGGATTAGTAATAGGCTTATTTGGGGAATGGGGATCTGGTAAAACCTCTGTACTCAATATGACGATGAACGAGATTAAAAATATGGGAGAGGAATCTGAAAATGAGCCGTTAATTGTTACATTTTCACCGTGGAATTATTCTGATAAAGATAATTTGATTAGTTTATTTTTTCGTAATTTAATAAATAACTTAGATACGACAAGTAATAATAAAATTAAAAGAAAAATAGGAAAAGTATTAACCGACTACGCAGATTGTCTAGATGCATTAGCGGTACTATCACCATTGGGAGGTATTCTTGTTAATATATTAAAACCTATTATTAAAACGCAGGGTACTAATCTCATGGAAGTTCCTAATCTAGATTCAACGAAAGAAAAGCTTGAGACTATATTGAAAGAAAGTAATCAAAAAATTATTGTCGTAATTGATGATATTGATCGGCTCACTAATTCACAAATTAGAGATATCTTTCATTTGGCTAAACAGGTGGGTAATTTCCCCAATATAGTGTATATATTGTCTATGGATAGAGAAATCGTTTGTAGAGCGTTACAAGAAATCCATAATATAGATGGACATGAATACTTAGAAAAGATTATTCAAGTTCCATTTGAGATTCCACAGATGCATAAAGGTAAGGTACGAGACTATTTATTAAATCAACTGAATCAGATTATTAAAGAAATAGCAGGTGAAGTAAAATTAGATAGAAGGTATTGGGATAAGATTTTTATAAATTGTATAATACCATATATTGATAATTTAAGAGATGCTAACCGATTAATTAATGTTTTTAGATTTAAGTACGAAACATTATATCAAGAGGTAAGTGTTGAGGATATGATTGGAATTATGACGCTTGAAGTACTAGAGCCAAAGTTATATAAATGGATTTATAATAACAAAGATATTCTTTGTAATAGTATAGGATATAATGTTTCTAGAAATAAAGGAACATATGTAAAAAATCAAGAAAGATTTTACAATGAATTTAAAGGTATAAATATTAATCCAGATAAGTCAATACGAAGTGTTTCGACGATGTTTCCAGCCTTTGCAAAAGCGATTAATGAATATCAAGAAAGTTATCAATCCAATGCAGATAATAAAAAGAAAATGAGAATCTGTGATGCTGAAAAGTTTGATATATACTTTAGACATGATTTGGATAGCGTAGAAGTTTCTATGAATACAATTAAAGATTGTATTCATACATTTAATGAGAAAGAATTAGTTAGTGTTATTGATGAAATTAATGAAAAAGGAAATATTATATATTTTTTAGAAGAGGTACAATCTTTAATTGATGACGTCCCTTGTGAGAGAATAACTTTAATAGTCTCTGTAATACTTTCTTCTCAATGGAACTTTAAAGGTGAAATTAGTTCAGGTATATTTACAAGAACTGCATATGAAAAAGCTGTTGAGTTATTAGAAGGTCTTCTACATAGAATTAAGAGTGAGCAAGAACGATTTGAACTTTTGTATTCTATGTTAAAAGAGATGGATAAAAATCGTATAGGTGCAATAGCTATTATCTTAGGTAGAATTAAATTGCTTTATGAAACAAAACGAGAGAATGTGGAGGATAAATCGCTTATAACCTTAGAGCATTTACAAGAGTTAGAAAAAATATATGTACTAAATATCAATGCAGTTATTGGAACAGAAGTGATTTCAAATATAGAGTGCTTTAATGTCGTTTTTCACTTGTGGGAAAAGCTAAATGAAGAGGCTGTCTTAGAGTATTTTAATCAGGTTGCTGAAAATCATATAAATATGCTCAAACTTGTTTGTACGCTTGCATCAAGGTGGGAGGGTACTAGTGATGGAGGATGGCGATTTGAGACCAATGAATATGAAAAATATATTTCTAAAGAGACAATTTATAATGGCATTAAGAAACTAAATAAAAATGATTTATTGGAATTTACTGATGTTGAGAAATTAAAATTAGCATCATTTATTTTAAATTACCAGATGCATGGAATAGAGGTTGCTAATGAGGAAAAGGCTCAAGAATTAGTAGAACAATGGGAGCGTAACGGTATAATAGTAGAGGAATAATAGCCAATGGAGGTATATAAAAAGCACAGGGACACCAGCCCTGTGCTTTTTGGCATACTCAAAATTATTAGATTTA
Source organism: uncultured Veillonella sp. (assembly GCA_900544365.1). Lineage (GTDB taxonomy): Bacteria > Bacillota > Negativicutes > Veillonellales > Veillonellaceae > F0422. The sequence goes on from UQVF01000007.1 coordinate 2,442, forward strand.
TGTACAGCATTTCGACTATACTTGAAATTGGTGAATAAAGAAGATACAGATTCGATTATAATCGAAATCTATAGGAGTTTCATGATGTAAAACATCTGAAATATCAACATATCGTAAATATTTGTGATATAATAAAGACAGAGAAGTGTCATCAACGTGAGTTGGGCTCATCTCTTCCTACTATGGGAGGAGGTGGTTGCTATGACAAAATATGAAAAGATTACTTTAGTCATTTCTATTATTAGCTTAGCAATTCAAATCATTGATCTTCTAAAATAGACAATGAAAAGCCTAACGTAAAGAGGTATCTCACCACCTCAACACGTTAGGCAAATCACATTTCACTACTTTTGAGATGAGCCTAACGCCTCGGACGCGTTGATGGCTCTTCTTGTTTCTACGTCAAGTATACCATAGTTACTCACAGAATACAAATCCGCCCCTCCCCGAAGAAACGACGTCGTTCCGCCTACATCTTTGGTGGGGGATTTACCTAATTTGAAGCATATGAAAAGAGCACGGTGTGCTCCGAACAAACATTATGAAATACCGTTTGTGAGGAGTATACCGTGCTCTTTTATTGATTGCATATAACCTCGCCAAAGATTAGGAGGAACAACTAGTGCATTCATCCATTTCTAAGGATTGGTTACGGATATAGTAAATTGTCTTAATCCCTTGTTTATAGGCTTCCACATATAAATCTAGAATTTCCTTCGCTTTCATTTGTGGCGTAATATACAAGTTAAAAGACTGTGCTTGGTCGATGTGGCGTTGGCGGATACCGCAAGCCTTGATGGACCATTGTTGATCGATAGTATGTGCTTCTTTGTAGAACCACATCGTTTCGTTGCTCAAATCAGGTGCTGTTTTCGGAGTGAAGCTGCCTTTTTTCTCTTCGATGAAGAATTTTTTGAAGATTGGATCGATACCAGCTGTAGTATTAGCAATGTTGGATGTACTGCCTGTAGGAGCGATAGCCATTAAGTAACCATTGCGGATACCGTATTTTGCAACGTCAGCTTTCAGTTGTTGCCATCTTTCAGAGGTATAACCACGGCGTTCAAAATATTCTCCAGTTTCCCATTGAGAACCTTTGAAAGCAGGGTACGCTCCTTTTTCTTTCGCCAATTCCATAGATGCTTTGATGGCTGCATAGGCAATATTTTCAAACAATGTATCAGCGATTTCCAAGTGTGCATCACTTTCCCATTGTACCTTATGTTTTACCAAATAGTGGTGGTAACCGCTAGTACCGAGGCCGATAGCACGATATTTTTCGCTAGTCACACGTGTTTCAGGTACAGGGAATTGGTTGATAGTGATAACATTATCCAACATACGCACTTGTAAAGCGATATTTTCTTCTAACTCTTCATCAGAGGTTTGACCTAGGTTAATGGAGTTCAAATTACACGTTACCATGTCCCCAGCTTTTGTACGAGTTACGATGGAACCATCATCTTGGATGATTTCTTCATCTAAATCAGTGAAACCAACGTTTTGCGCGATTTCGTGACACAAGTTAGACGCATAAATCATACCCGCATGTTTATTAGGGTTCGCACGGTTTGTTGTATCTCGGAAGAAAATGAATGGCGTACCAGTTTCTACGGCAGAACGCATGATTTTTTTCATCATATCCAAGGCACTTACTTCGATGCCATGTAGATCTGGACTAGCTTCACAAGCTAAATATTTTTCTGTGAAAGCTTTATTCGTATCGTCATCGTAATAATCTTCTAATTGAAATCCCATTACACGAGATACTTCATGTGGATCGAATAATGTGAAATGTTCACGATTGATAACACGTTCCATGAAAATATCTGGCACAGATAAAGCTGGGAAGATGTCATGCGCTTTACGGCGATCGTCACCATTGTTCGTACGAAGTTCAACAAATTCATAGAAATCTTTGTGCCATACGTCGAGTGTCACCGTAGCGCCACCTTTACGTTTCCCCAATTGGTCTACTGCAACAGCAGTATCGTTGTATAAACGAATCCAAGGAATCACACCGCCAGAAGAATTTTTATAGCCACGAATGTCGGAGTTTAAGGCGCGTACTTTACCAAGATAAATACCAAGAGCGCCACCATGTTTAGACACACGGGAGAATTTCGCATTCACATCGTAAATGGACCATAGATTATCTTCTACACCCGAGATAAAGCAAGAGCTTAGTTGATGGAATGGTGTACCTGCATTTGCCAATGTTGGAGTAGCAGTGGTCATTTTTAACTCGCTCATTAAGTCATAGAATTTTTTTGCGTAGTATACCTTTTTGTCACCTTCAATGACAGCTAGGTGCATAGCGATTGCCATGAAACGCTCTTGAGGAAGTTCAAAGATTTCTTTGTTGAAACCTTTCACTAAATAGCGGTCTGCTAATAACTTAATACCTTCATAGTTAAATAAGTAGTCACGTTTTGGCTTGATATAGTCGCCCAATTCTTCTAATTCAGATTCTGTATATTGTGTTAAGAAGAAGTCTGCATAGCGACCAGCATCCACCAATGTTTTCACTAAGTCAGTGAAATTGCCATACCCAAAAGCTTTGTACTTACGGTTAATAGCAGCCTCTTTGTACAAATCGAATAAGTATAGACGAGCTGCCACGAACTGCCAATCTTGGTTCATGCGGTTTACCATGTTGCCGAAACCATCGTCTACCTTTTGGATGACTTTCTCGATGGCAGTTTGTACAAGAGTTTGTTGAATTTGTTTTGTAGTCATGCCGTCTACGAATTGTAATTTACAATCCATTTCTAATTCGATAGGATCACAAGAATCTAGGCCTAAACAAGCGAAGGCTACCATCTTTTTGGTTTTCTCTACCGACAATGGCTCATAATGGCCATCCCGTTTCTTGATCATAATGCTCATGAGTGTCTCCTTTTTCTGACGATGTCGTTTTTGTATTCATTGTAAAGAGTATGCACATATATTGAATATATGTGAAAGCATATCCGGCTAACATATGTAGTAGGCCTTGACCATAAAAGGACTCCCATTTACAACGTGTAAATGAGAGTGCATAGATATGTTTTCACACGGACTCAATATCAATATATTGTATAGGGATGAAGCACCTTGGCACAACATCTTCTAAAATTATACTATAGGAGTCGTTTTTTCACAACGCCCTCAGCATGTCAAAAATGCATACCATAATGAGGAAAAAATACTTTACAAAATAGAGATATATAATAAAGCCTATATCTAAAACATTAGCATTTTGATATAGGCTTTATTCTGTAGTATAGAGTTATCTTATATCTATAAAATAGCACTGGATATTACCAAATTTTTTAAATTTAATTCTAATTGTTTCATATATGTATCCATAAATTTCCAATCAGGTGTATTATCGTGGGTAACAGGTAGATAGATGGAAAAATCTGTTTTAATATGACGATTTAATTCATCTTCAAATGCTTTATAATATGTTTGTGATTCTTTGAAAATCATCGTAGCTATAAATTTTTGCAATGATCAGATATATCTAATATAGGAGATAAAACGATAACATTTTGGCTAGTGTAAAAAGGTTCTTGTTGAATAAAACACGCCCCCAGATAGGCACCACCTAGAGATAATGTTAAATTTCCAGCACTATAAGGAGAAATATCGGAAATTAAATCAACTTTTTCTGAAATACCATTATTAAAACTAGACCGCCCAATAAAATTAACTTGAGGATTTGAAGTAGTCATATTAACTTTATCTAGTTTTGTTCCTGCATAAATATTAAATAAATTTTCGTCATATAAAGGAAATCTTTTCCATTTAGTTATGGAGATTTTATGAGCATTGCTCTTGTTTACATAATTTGTAACATGCGCTGAACTCTCTCTCTCTCTCTCTCTCTAGTGTAAAGCCGTTTTATATATGTTTCCATATATTTCCAATCAGGCTCTCCAGTGGATATAACGGGTAATTTTATTGTGATTTTTAAGGCATCATCTCTAGTGAATTTATTTACATAATCAAAGTTCATGAGTTTTGCTTTTTTTTGAACACAGCTGTAAAGAACAATAAACACTCTTTGCTCCACATATTTTTATATTTTATGGGACGTAGAACTTGTACATGTGGATAACCAACAAAATCATTTTCTTGATAGAATATGCTGTCTGCATTGGTAGTATCACTGAATGTAATAGTATTTCCTAGTTCTGTGATTTTGTGATTAGTATATCCACCAATGCCATTATTATAGCTCGAATTAACGACGACAGGATTAATGCCATCATCATGAATTAAATCTTTGTTGGTTATTTTATGATTTTTTGTAGGTTGTATAGAAAATAACTCTTCTATTTTAAATTCTTTCCAGTCTTGAATATCAATTTTTTTCACTTATATCACCTAAATCTAATGTTAGTTTATTATTTTCTATATTTGATTTATATAGCATATTTTCTAATAATTTTGAATTAAACTCTTTTATATCTATATTTTGCTCAAACATGATGTAGTCTAAAATAGTTTTTTTGAAGTCTTCTTCATATATTTCAAACTCTTTTTGTGGCTTTTGGTAGGATAAATTTTCATTAGGGTCAATCCATTGATGAGTATTATATTTTTCGTCTATTTTTGTGTGTGCTACATTTAACCAGTAACGTTCAATTTCGTGCCAACGATTCTTAGTATCTTGTCGGCCTTGATTTTTAACACGTTCTAGACCATCATCTTCTATATAACAAGCAAAGATTTTTTTTGCATTTTGAGGGGAGCCCGTTTCGAAAATAAAGATACTAGTTGTTATACCTGCATCAAAGAGATTTTCAGGAAGCTTGATAATCATCTCTAAAGTATGCTTTTTTAATAGTTTTTGCATTTTATCTTTTTCTAATTTTTTATCGGGTAGAATAAATGCGCATTTGGTCCCGATGGGAACATTTGTAAGAACATTGGTTACAATATCTTTACAACCATATTTTCGTTCATAAGGTGGATTCATTAACACTTTTGTAATGTTTTTGGACTGAATCCATTGACATGCTTGTTCCTCTCTCGAGTCTAAATGTTCAAGATTTGTTTTTCCATCCTTATGAATGAGCATATTCGCACATGCAAGTGCAAAAATCTCACGATCGAACTCAATGCCAAATAATTTATTTTGTTTAATGTCTTCAGCTTCTTTAGTGTTGTTCCCACCTACCTCTTTAATCATATTTGCCATAGATTTAACTAAAAATGCACCACTACCACAGGTTGCATCTAGGACTCTATCGTTATGATTTATATTAATTAAATGATACATAAATGATGTAATGTGTTCGGGTGTGAATACTTGTCCGCTTTCAGACTTCTTTTTATAGCGGTTAAATTCATTGAAGAAAATCCCCATGACATCTTCTCCATTCCAGTTGTCTGAATTAACTGATTCTGATATTTCTATAATGGAGTCAATGAAACTATTTATATGATCTTGGTTTTCTACAACATTCATTTTTATTTCACTATATACATCAAGTAGAATATCAATTTTTAAATTCTGTTGTCGATGAACTTGCAGTGATTTAGCTAAAGTATCGAAGATTTTATTTCTAAAAGCTTCATATCCATTGTTTTTTATAGCTGTTAAATTACCTCCAAAACGCTCCACAACTAGAGCAGAAGCAGTAAAAATCATCCTGTGATATAAGTTTTTTATGCCGAATTTAAAGTGTAATAGATCGTTAATTCGTTTTGTTAAAGCGAAAATTTTTCCTTTATCGATATAATCAAGCTTAAATAAGTCTAAGTAATATTGCTTGTTCTGAAGTTTTTCAGCTGTATGCACTTTTTCTTTATTTTTGTAGACGACGACATCTTCGCCGTTGTAAAGGATACCAATGGTATTTTTATATTTAGTTGAAACGACGTCAAGATTTTTAAAAAGTTCATTAACAATCGCCTTTTTATTTAAGTCTTTATCTGATGATTTTGTTTCTAATATGATAGCAGGAATATTTACATTGTCAGGAAGATACCAACCATCTGGTTTAAAATTAATCCCAGAAAATCCTAATTGATTAAAAGTAGTTATTTGACCAGTGCCTTGCTTTACACTAGGCTCTTCTTTATCAAAATGCAATATAACTTTGGCCTCATCTCTTACACTATCCTCTGTTTTCATTGAAGTGACTCCTTATATGCTAGTCGTGAATTTGTATTATAAAGTGAAATTTTTGTAAGGGTAGGCTAAACAGAACGTTTCCAACCTAGCTATATCATATCATAAATATAACATATAGGTATTAGATAAAAATAAAAGTTTTGTGGTTAGAAAAATAATGGTTAACAGGGTGAAAGAAAAGATGCAAATACTAAGAATTAATATGGAAAGGTTACTTTCAGAAAAAGAAAATGGAAAAAAATAGATATGACTTGTATGTGAGATGTGATAAAAATCAATATATTGTATTATAAATTTAACTCATAGTATTGATGCTAAAAAAGTATAATAGAATATGAAAATAATTAATGAGAAAAAATATCATATAGAGAAAAGTGAACATTTTAAAAGTATTTTATTAATCTCTCAGAGAAATAAAATTTAATAATGACAAAAATTTATAAGACCTAAAAAATTGTGTAATAACAAGATAGTTGGCGGAAAAGATAAAAGTACACTGGATAAGTATAAATTAAATGAGAAATTCATTGAATATTCCACATCATTTTATAGGAGAATAAAAGGTATGAAAAAGATTATCAACACGACTTAATCCCTTGTTTGAAAGGGGTTTTTAAGGGATACTGTGATAATTGTAACACTTTGAAATAGCGTATATAATAAGGCTATAGATTGATGCATATGTCAGTCATATATGCAGTTAAACATAGTTCCTTATTTCAGAACAGTATGTAAGAGGTATAGTTCAAAATAAGACAAGTGTTTTTGAGGAGGTACGTATGGAACAATATGATGTTCTCGTAGTAGGTAGTGGTGGAGCAGGCCAACGAGCTGCTTTAGAAGCTGCACGACGCGATGGTTTGCGTGTAGCATTGATCACAAAAATTTTCCCAACACGTTCTGCCACAGCAATGGCACAAGGTGGTGTTAATGCGGCGTTAAATAACGTAGCAAAAGAAGACTCCACAGAAGTTCATACATTTGATACAGTAAAAGGTTCTGACTATCTTGGCGACCAAGATGCTATCGAATTCTTCTGTCAACGTTGCCCAGAAGGCGTACTAGAAATGGATTTCATGGGAACTCCTTTCTCTCGTACAGACGAAGGTAAAATCGCACAACGTAATTTTGGTGGACAGTCTTATCCACGTACATGCTACAGTGCGGATAAAACTGGTCACGTGATTCTTCATACAACATATGAACAATGTCTTAAAGAAGGCGTGCATTTCTTACAAGAATGGTACTTATTAGATATCGTTGTAAAAGACGGTAAAGCTGGTGGTGCTATTATCTGGAATATGAAAAAAGGTAAAGTAGAAATTATCAAAGCTAAATCCATCGTATTATCCACTGGTGGTGCTGGCCGTGTATTCTGGACTCGTACAACTAACCCATTCCTTTCCACTGGCGACGGTATGGCTGTAGCTTTCCGCGCTGGTGTAGGCTTAAAAGATATGGAAATGATCCAATTCCATCCAACTGGTCTTGGTAAAACTGGTATCTTGATGTCCGAAGCTGTTCGTGGTGAAGGCGGATACTTGTTAAACGTTGAGGGCGAACGTTTCATGAAACGATACGCTCCTAACAAAATGGAATTAGCGTCTCGTGACGTTGTTGCAAAAGCAATCGAAGATGAAATTGCAGCAGGTCGTGGTTTCAACGGAACTGGTCTTGATGCGTACGTAGTAGCTGACCTTCGTCACTTAGGACCAGAAGTTATCATCGAAAAACTTCATGGTATCCGTGACTTGGCTCTTTGCTTTGAGCATTGCGATCCATTAACTGATCCAGTGCCAATTCGTCCTACTTGCCATTACATCATGGGTGGTATCGACGTAGTAGACTACAAAACTTGTGCTACAGAAGTTCCTGGTATCTTTGCATCTGGTGAAGCATCTTGTATCTCTATCCATGGTGCGAATCGTTTAGGTGGTAACTCTTTAGCGGACGGCGTTGTATTTGGTAAAGTATCTGGTGCAGGTGCTGCTGATTATGCGCAAGCTAATACATTTGCAGATTGCGATGCTGAATTGAAAGCAAAAGCTGATGAATGGGAAGCTAAATTCGTTGAAGTTACATCCCGTACATCTGGTCGTCCAGTAGCTGAAATTCGTGATGAATTGGCTGTGGCTATGTGGAATAAAGTAGGTATCTTCCGTAATGAAGCGGGTATTACAGAGGCTCTACAAGTAATTGATCGTTTGACTGAAGAATATGAAACTTGCTATGTAGGTGACTCCAACCGTACTTACAACATGGCATTTGTTAACTATGTAGAAATTAAATCTATGTTGACAGTTGCGAAAGCGATTGCTTTGGGTGCATTGTATCGTAAAGAATCTCGTGGTGCTCACGTGCGTGAAGAATTCCCTAAACGTGATGATTCTCAATATTTAAAACATGCTATTTGGAAGCTTGGCGAAAATGGCGAATACGTAATGTCCGAACGCAATGTAGTGTTCACTAAATATGAACCACAAGAAAGGAAGTACTAAGATGAGACAAATTACTTATCGTATCCACCGCTTTAATGAAGGCCGTGCTTATGAAGAGACGTTTACTTTCAATTACGAAGCAGACCGTACTATCCTTTGGGGTTTGCAAAAAATTAAAGATACAATTGATCCAACATTAACATTCGTAGCAGCTTGCCGTTCTGCAGTTTGTGGCGCTTGTTCCGTAAAAGTTAACGGTCAAGCAATGCTTGGTTGTGAAGCTAAAATTGACGAAGTAACAGAGCGTTTTGGTTCTGATGTAATTACAATAGCACCAATCGGTAACTTTGATGTAATCCGTGACTTAGTAGTTGACTGGGAAGCAAAAGTTAGTCGCTTGAAAGAAGTAGCTCCTTGGATCTTCGTAAAACCAGAATTCACTACTAAAACTGGTACTCGTCAAACAGCTGCAGATTTCAAAAAATTTGTTATGAACACAGAATGTATCCTTTGCGGATGCTGTGCTTCCGAATGTAACAAATTGTCTGCTAACCGCGAAGACTTCTTGGATCCATATGTATATACAAAAGCTAACCGCTTTGTAATGGATTCCCGTGATGTGTCTCCAATGGCGCATACTACACCAGCTTTCAATCATGGCTTGTGGAAATGTGTGCACTGCATGAACTGTATCACTCGTTGTCCTAAACATTTGAAACCAGAAAAAGATATTTCCAACCTTCGCCGTGTAGCGACACAAGCGGGCTTGTCCAATAAAGGTACTCGTCATGCTATCGCGTTCAAACAAGACTTGTTAAAAACTGGTCGCTTAAACGAAGTAACAATGAGCTTGAAAACAGACGGATTATTGGATTCCGCAAAACAAGGTTTATACGCTCTTCGTTTATGGAAACATGGAAAAATCAATCCATTCGAATTGGTAGTTCCTCATAAACCAGTCAATGGTATTGAAGGTGTTCGTACAATCGGTCGTGCAGTAGAGGAGGCTGGAAAATAATGAAATATGGATTTTTCCCAGGTTGCGTATTAGAAGGCGCATCTAAAGAAGACTACTTAGCAACCGTTGCAGTAGCAAAAAAATTAGGTATCGAAATCCAAGAATTAGATGGATGGACTTGCTGTGGAGCATCCCACGTTCAAGATATCGATCCATTATTGGCTCTTTCCACTAACGCTCGTAACATCGCGTTAGCTGAAAAAGAGGGATTAGATATCCTTACAGTTTGTAACACTTGTACCTTAATGCTTCGTGAAGCTAAAAAAGAACTTGATGATCATGAAGTGACTCGTCAAAAAGTAAATAACATTCTTGGCGAAGCAGGTATGAACTATAAAGGTACTAGCGAAGTGACACATTTCTTGTGGGTGCTTATCCGCGAATATGGTTTAGATAATTTGAAAGAAAAAGTGACTCGTCCATTGACAGGTCTTAAGGTTGCTGAATATTATGGTTGCCATATCCTTCGTCCAGAAGAAGAAATGGGCTTCGAAGATATGCAAATCCCAACAAGCTTAGCAGATTTGATTACAGCATTAGGTGCTACTCCAATCAATTTCTCCCGTAAATTAGATTGCTGCGGTTTCCATGCAGTATATCCTGCACATGATTCTGTCATGCAAATGACTGGTTCTATCAATGCAGATGCACAAAAAGAAGGTGCTGATTGTGTGGTAACACCATGCCCACTCTGTCAAATGCAATTGGATATGTTCCAAAAAGAAGCAAAAGCGACTGTTGCAATGGATGGTGATATGCCTATCATCCACATGAGCCAATTAATTGGTCTTGCATTGGGGTGCAGTGCAGAAGAAATGGGTATGACTAACCGTCACTTGGCAAGCACTGCTTCCTTGAGCCGTTTCTTCTAATAGAAATAGAATATCGTAATTACACAAACTTACAACAGGTTGTCCTTCGGGGCAACCTGTTTTCTTCATCTATTCTTGGGTTATAGGCTAAAATGAGTTGGTTTCAATAGTGATGAGCCTAGTTATATGCTTGGTTTATTGAATGTTAAAGTTGCGTTAGTAAGTGTTGAGGATGATAAAGAGAGGGGGATCGATAATAAACCAAGTCAAATACAGAGAGTATTGTATAGTCATCTTTTGAAAATAATATACAACTATTATAATATAATAGGTTCAATATAGCGAACATATATATTGAAAATATGGAACAAATATGCTACTATACTCCTATAGAGGAGGGATAGTATGGCAGTGTATATGTGTTTGGATTTGAAGAGTTTTTATGCGTCTGTGGAATGTGCCGATTTGGGGGTGGATCCGTTTACAACTCCCTTGGTAGTGGCTGATGCATCACGTGGACTAGGGGCGATTACACTGGCTATTTCTCCAGCGCTAAAGCAATTAGGAGTCAAGAATCGATGTCGTTTGTTTGAGATTCCATCTACCATTGAATATATGGCAGTGAAGCCTAGGATGCAAAGATATATGGAGGTATCTGCCTCTATTTATGGTATTTTATTAGAATATGTGGCACCAGAAGATATTCATGTGTATTCTATCGATGAATACTTTATTGATGTGACCCCTTATAGTCGTTTATATAAAAAAACATATTATGAATTAGCGCTGTTATTCAAGGATAAGGTGTTAGAGAAGACACACATTCATGCCACGGTCGGGTTAGGAAGCAATTTGTTTTTAGCGAAGGTAGCTTTAGATGTATTAGCTAAGCATGCATCACAGGGAATAGGTTGCCTTAATGAGGAACTATTCAAAGAAAAGATATGGTATCATCAACCGATTACAGATATTTGGCAAATCGGAAAGGGAATAGCAAGTCGACTACATAAGTATGGGGTAGTAGATTTACATGGTATTACTGCGGTGCCAGAAGAACGTTGGTATAAGGAATTTGGGGTGAATGCAGAATTACTCATTGATCATGCTTGGGGACGTGAGACATGCACTATGAAAGAGATTCATGCCTATCGACCAGCTAAACACTCTTTATCGAGAGGGCAAATTTTGCTGAGAAATTATTCTTATGAGGAGTGTTTTGTGCCTCTTCGTGAGATGGTGGAATCTTTGTTGTTAGAACTGATTGCAGAAGAAGCATTGACGAAGCATATTTCTTTAGGGGTGCGGTATGCAGATACAAGTATAAAGGGTACCGGTGGATCACGACGTTTATCGAAGTATACTTGTTCTTTAGAGGTACTTTCTCAGGCTGTGTTAACATTGTACAAAGAAACGGCTCATCCCCATCAAGAGATTCGACAGTTATCAGTAGGATTTGAGGATTTAGTCAACCGTGAGGCCGTACCCTGGGAAGAAGATTTGTTTTCCACGTATCAAGATAGGGAAGAAAAGGCATATCAAGTGGAACGGACTGTATTGACCATAAAGGAAAGGTTCGGCGGTAACTCCATACTTCGTGCTAGTAGTTTACAAGAAGAGGGGACTATGCAATTTCGTAATACTTTGGTGGGAGGGCATAATGCAACATAAACGACCCAAAATGACATTGTTACAGCGAGCTAAACAGTTTATGCCTTTTGCAGCCTTGAAAGGATTTCAGGAGTTATTGGATGAAACAGCGCGATATAAAGAGAGTTGCAAAGAACTTTCAGAGGAGCAGTTGGAAGCATTAGATGTACAGTGTAAGAACCTAGTGATAGGAAATTTAGTAAGTGTGGTGTATCATAATGGACATGTTTATGATACGCTGCAAGGACAATTACGACAGATAGATACAGTGTATCGAACGATGACTATAGGAGAGGTCATTATACCTATGTCTCGTATTATGCGGGTTACTACCATTGGCTAAGTATTGACCATTTTTGTAAATCATGTAGAATGGTATATATAGGCTGTATGATAAAGGTGTGAGCTAAGCCGAATATATGAGAATAGGATAAACATGATGAAACAGAGACGATATATAACCTATTGGTGGTGGGCTATAGGGTTCGGCCTAATTTTAGCTTTCCTAGGGTTAGGCTGGAATATGTATGTAAAATATACAACACCAGTGACTAAATATGTGTTAGAAGCAGGCGATTTTGCATTGCAAATACCTAAATTAGATGTCACTAGCACAACGATTTCCTTGGCGTGGCATCCAGTGGATGATGATCGATTGGGTGGGTATGATATTTACGTCAATCAGAAAAAAGTGAAAGAAATTCGTCCTCATGTAAAGGGTACCTCTCTGACTCCTAAGGTAGAGTTGAATGGATTGGATCCCGATACGGTCTATGTAGTGCAAGTAAAAGCAGTGGATGATAGGGGTTCTACCGTATCTGATTCTTCTAAAGTACCTGTAAAAACATTGCCTAGAGAGCCACGGTTAGAGGCGACAGCCTATGGCGCTGTAGGGGATGGAGTTACGGATAATACCGTAGTTTTGCAAAAAGCGATACGAGATACTCCAGCGGGTGGTATTTTGCATCTGAGTAAAGGGGTATACCGCACAGGGACGTTATTCTTACATAGCTATATGACATTGGAATTAGATGAGGATGCCGTGTTGATGGCGGTCAATGATAGCTCTGCCTTTGTGAAACCGAATTATGTGGTGACAGGAGGTACGCCGTATTTAGGACTTTTACAATTAGAAGGTGATGACCAAGGTCCTATTGAAAGTGTGGTCATTCGTGGTGGTACTATTGATGGAAATGGATGGAAAGAAGACCTTTTACAAGAGGAGAGGGTAGCCGAAGCGGATGCCGTGACACAAGATGTACTTGATACTACTGGTTTATTAAGTAAGTCGGAAGTGCAAGCAGCTATGCGTAGAGGAGCTAGTTATGAAAAAGGGAAATCCACACGGTCTTCTTTAGTGGGCATTCATCATGGTAAAGATATTTCCCTGAAACATACAGTGTTAAGAAATGCACCAGCTCATATGGTAGAGGCTACACAAGTTGACCAACTGAGTATGCAAGATGTGCGTATGGAAGGTATGCACAGTGGTGATGGATTGCATTGGGATGGTGTAGGATTACTGACGCATAACCTTGTGATGGAGCGTATGCAACAAGGGGTTGTGGTGTTAGCGGGACATCCTGTAGGATCTAGTGTCACAGAGCAGTGGAATGCGTACAATTTACAGATTCGCCATAGTCGTGTAGGTATTGTATTTGCCAATACGGGGAATACTTGGATTCAGCATATATATCTACAAGGCTTGACTGTGGAAGATGTACTACTAGCGATGCGTATTCGTGAGACTACAACTATCGGTGGTGGTATTCGAGATATTGTGGTACGAGATGCACAATTGCAAGAGATTATACAACAAATAGATATAGGAAATAAACGGAATAATCCTGTGGAATGGATTCACAGTACGGTGGAATTGCGAAATTAATAGAAAACAGAGGAGAGTTGGTAATTCAACTCTCCTCTGTTGCGTGTTTGGAACTTATTAGAAGTGCACTTATTTTTGCAAGGGATTATGGAATAATCCTTGCGGCTTTTTCGAGCGTTTGTTAGGGACGTAGACTTGTAAAAATTTGGGTAACACTTCTAGGTCTACTGGTGCATCTGGTCCGATGTCGCCATCCATGTTGGTAGAAGCATCCATGGTATCGCATACCTCGATGCGTGCTTGTTTGACTTTCAGTATGGTTACATATTTTGAATTATAAATAGAACCGCTGAGAATGAGGGGTAAAATAAAGAATAGATTCATAATGAAGTATTCTTTAAAGATAATGATGCGCATGTACCCGTCATCCACGGAAGCGGTAGGCATGAAATGCTCAAAACTAGATACTACATTCGTTAGCAAAGCGATGACCAATGGTGACATAAATTCTTGGGTTCCTTCTTCGGTAGTGATACGGAACCGATAATCTTTTGTTGTAAATAAGGCTTGCCCACCTTTGGCAAAATAGGCTAAAGGCCCTAATAATTGTTTTTCTTTTGGAGTGACGGAGGCCACTACTTCAGGAATGACTCCAATGGCAATATTGTTGCAGAAGAACGAATCGTTACAACGACCAACATCAACGTGACGGATAGTACTATGTTTTAAACCGTGAATTGCCTCTAATGGTTGTAGAGGAATTTCTAAAGCTCGGCTCATATCGTTTACCGTGCCAAGAGGAATGAAACCGAATTTAGCACGACAGCCGGCTTTTACAATACCATTGACAGTTTCATTAATAGTACCGTCTCCGCCCATACAAAAGATGGCATCGAATCCTTCGTTAGAAGCTTCAATAGCAAAACGGGTAGCATCACCGGCTTGTCGGGTAAACTTTACTTCTAAGCGATCAAAGAGGGCACTCAATTGCCATTGTAGTTCCATTACGTATCGGCGAGCCCGACCACCACCAGATACAGGGTTTATAATAATTAGACAACGACTCATGGTTGATTCCTATTCTATACACAGATACATTAGTTATTACTATTATATCACAGGGGAATTGAATGTGGAAAAGAGGGATTACTTATATTTCATTGATTTTTAGGGGCTATTTCACGTATAATGAAAGAAATATGTTGTGCCTGCCAAGATTAGGTGAAAGTATGGAACAGTAACATCCTGGAGGAAATAGATGGATAAGACGGAAGAGTATCGTTTACATAGTATTGACTCAATCGGGCGATTGCCGTTGAGTGAGCAAGTATATATGTCATTGAAGCAAGCTATTTTAACAGGCTCTTTGAAGCCCAAAATGAAATTGAGTGAAGTGCGTATAGCAGAACAATTAAATGTGAGCGCTACACCGGTGCGTGAGGCATTTCGTAAACTGGCGAAAGATAATCTTGTAGTCATTAAACCTTGGAAAGGTGTTACGGTGAAAGGCTATTCTCCAGAAGAAATTGTGGCTATGTATCAATGTCGTGAAGTGATGGAAGGCTTAGGTGCCAGACTGTGTGCAGAAAGATGTACAGAGGAACAACTAGCAGAACTACAAGAAGTGTGTGATGCAGGAATTCATACGGAAGATCCAGAGGAACGTGTGGCCATTAATAGTCGCTTTCATACATTGATTGCGGAATTTTCTGGCAATGACCGTGTGGCAGATTATTTAGCAGATTTCCGGGAAATGGTGAATCGTGATATGTATATCAGTACATCAGATAAAACACGGACTATTTCTTGTGATTTAGAACACCAACAAATTATGGAAGCCATTCATAATCGTGATGGACAATTAGCAGAAGAACGTATGCGTGCTCATGTGCGAAATGCCTTTGTCTTTAAAAAAGCGCATGCAGACTTATTGGCAAAACAAAAGGAAAAGTAAGAGTCTACAATCTACAAAGATCATATTCATAGATTGGGATGCTAGTAATTTGTAATGTTATATTTAAAAAATATATAAAAAAGCTAGGAATTTATAAAATTACATGTTTACTTTTACACAATCCTTTGTTATAATAACTCAAGCAAAGGGTTCACACTACCTTTGCTAGATAAAGATCTCTCTCTTTATCTACCTAACTTACAATAGGGAGGGTTTATCTTATACCTTCCTAGGTAAAAGACCCTACTTTTACCGAAAGGGGCGCCCCCCATTGCCCCAACAAAACATTTGAAGTTATTTCAAATGTTCTCTCTCTTTTTTCTCAAATACAAAAACCTCGGCTTATTCTCTTGGTCGAGGTTTTTGTATTTTTTATATCTAATTACAACTCTAGTAGTAAAGGATAGGGGATGTGTTTCTTGAAAAAGAAATAGAAATAGTAGAGAGATAGGAATGATGCTTTATAAATATAGGGAATGTGATTGATGAAAAGTTGTAAAAATGCTATCATTAGAAGTGAACTTTGAGAGATTGATGTGTATTGAAAACACTGAATAAATACAGTCTTTCTGTAGTCCTATATTACAATCCTAAGGAGGGTGAATCTCTTGCAAAAACGTAAAGATTTTATCTGGAAAATGGGCGGTCAGCAAGGTGAAGGTATTGAAAGTTGCGGCGAAATTTTAGCTACTATTCTTGCCAAAGAAGGTTATTCCTTGTATAGCCAACGTTTATTTGCATCTCGTATCAAAGGTGGTCACACAACATTTGCATTACGTATCGCATTAGAACAAATTATGACAGTAGGGGAACATATCGATTTCTTGGTAGCACTTGACCAAGAAACTGTAGATATGCATGGTAAGGAAGTGCGCGAAGGTGGGTTTATCATTTGTGATAGTAAAGTAAATCCTAACTTTGAAGCATTTGAAGGGACTGGAGTTACATGTCTGGCCTTGCCAATTTCTGAAACAGCACTACAACAAGGGTCCTTGTTGATGCGTAATATCGTGGCATTGGGTATGTCGGTGGCTTTACTAGGCTTTGAAACAGAGTTGTTCTTAACAGCTATAAAAGCTCGTTTTGCAAAAAAATCCGAAGATATTATTAACAAAAACTTACAAGCATTCCAATTGGGTTATGAGCTTGTGAAAGAACAATTGGGTGATGTAGAGGTAGATACATTAGATAAACCTGAACCAAAAGACCAAATGTTCTTGCTAGGTAACGAAGCATTAGCATTGGGTGCGATTGCGGCAGGCTCTCGTTTCATGGCATCTTATCCGATTACTCCAGCATCTGAAGTGATGGAATACATGATTAAGAAAATGGACAAAATCGGTGCTACTGTAGTACAGACAGAAGATGAAATTGCTGCTTGTATGATGGCTATGGGTGGTGTATACGCTGGTGTTCGTGGCTTTACATGTACATCTGGCCCTGGCTTGAGCTTGATGGCGGAGTCTTTATCTATGGCATCTATGGCTGAATTGCCAATGCTGATTATCGATGTGCAACGTTCTGGTCCATCTACAGGTATGGCTACAAAAGTGGAAACATCCGATATTGATGCAGCTTGCTACAATGCGCATGGGGATTATTCCAATATCGTTATTGCTCCAACAAGTATTGAAGAATGTTTCTATGAAATTCAACATGCTTTCAACTTAGCAGAACAATACCAATGTCCAGTTATTTTCATGCCTGATTTACAACAAGGTTTAAATAAACAGTCTGTACCAACATTTGATTTAAATCGTGTAGGTATTGAACGTGGTAATTTGATGAAAGAAGAAGAGTTACCAGTATTGGAAAATCCTAAATATTTCAAACGTTTTGAAATTACTGAAAGCGGTATTTCCCCTCGTACTATTCCAGGTATGAAAAACGGTCTATTCTTGTCTACAGGCCTTGAGCATAATGAAGAAGGTAAACCAGCTGAAGCGCCTTCTATGCACGTGGCACAAACAGATAAGCGCTTCCGCAAATTATCTACAGTAGCAGATGTATATGAACCATTCTTGAACAATGCAAAACATGAGGAAGCTGATGTTCTTGTCATCGGTATTAACTCCAGCCGTGGTGCTATCGAAGAAGCAGTGGTGGAATTAGAGGCAGAAGGCCACAAAGTGAACCATTTACAACTTCGTTTGATTAAACCGTTCCCGAAAGAGCAATTGCTACCATTCTATAACAGTGCTAAAAAAGTTGTGATTTGTGAGCAAAATGCGACAGGTCAATTAACTAACTTATTCCGCATTAATATGCCGAATAAAGAAAAACTTTCTAGTTGCTTAAAATACGATGGTAATCCATTTACAACATCTTATGTAAAAGCAGCAATTAAGGAGGTTTTATAATGGCAACAGCAAATCAATATAGAAATGATATCCGCCCTAACTGGTGTCCTGGTTGTGGTCATTATGGGGTACAAGCAGCCATCGCTGATGCAGTAGCTGCTCTTGATATTGCGCCTGAAAAATTGGCTGTTATCTCTGGTATCGGTTGTTCTTTTAGCCGTATCGGTGGTTACTTCTATGCCTATGGTGCGCATACTACACATGGTCGTGCACTTCCGTATGCACAAGGTGTGAAATTAGCGAATGAAGATATGAACGTTGTGGTTTGCGGTGGTGACGGTGATGCTTTCGCGATCGGCATGGGCCATACGATTCATGCTTTCAAACGTAATGTAAATATTACGTATGTGGTTATGGATAACCATGTATATGGTTTGACAAAAGGCCAAACATCCCCTCGTTCTGATGTGGGATTTGTGACAAAAACATCTCCTCATGGTTCTTTTGAAAGTCCATTACCAATCTGTGAAACAGCTATAGCTTCTGGTGCTACTTTCGTAGCGCAAAGTTACATGGTAAATCGTGCGCAATTAGTAGATTTGATTAAACAAGGCATGCAACACGAAGGATTTTCTTTCATTAACGTATTCAGCCCTTGTGTAACTTACAATAAACAAAATGGCTATGATTACTTCAAAGATAATTTGGTGAACTTGCCAGAAGGTTACGATCCAACAAACCGTGCACAAGCATTTGCTACATTAGGCGAAACTAATGGTCTTGTAACAGGCTTGATTTATCAAGATACAACAAAACCATCCTTTGAACAAGCGTTGTATGCAGCAAATGGTGGACCACACGCTCGTGCGTTGGTGCATGACGTGGTAAAACCAGATGCAGAGATGTTTGCATCTCTTTGCAACGAGTTCAAATAGAAACGACATATCTCGGTTGAGTATATAGGTGGAATGAAAATCCGCATTACTTCTAAAAACTGCCCTACGCGAAAGTTTTTAGTAAGCAATGCGGATTTTCTTTTGCATTATCGTATTATGTGGTGAGATATGTTGTTTCTATTGGGGGGACTCGAGGGGGGGAGCCGATGGATTTCTTAATCAGCTTTACAATCTCTGTTGTGGTAGGAATAGTTAGCTATTATTTTTGCAAATGGCTAGACAGGAGATTTAAGGGTAACTAGCCTAATATGGAGGTAGCTCTCTAAAAAAAGTAGAAACCCTACAGTAGCAGCTGTGGGGTTTCGTTGTCCCAATGGAACTTAATCAACTTGTTGATTATAGTATATCATAAATAAAGAGAATTATCATCTAAAAAGTAGAATCCCCACAGCTGCAGCAGCGGGGATTCTGTGTTTCGATGGAAACACTCAACCTATATGTCTATAGTATAGCACAAGTCAAGGGTGGTGTCATGTTACATGGTAACCCTTTTTTTGAGGTGTATGTATAATATATGTCGAGGTTGTAGATTAGAGTGTTGTCTGTATGCTTACGTCGCTTTTAAAATCTCATTTGTATTGCTATAATGAGAGTATATTAAAATGAGGAGTGATATTTGCATGAAAGCTGTTTTATATACGATGATGGTAGCGGCGTTTTTGAATCCGTTTGCATCGAGTTCTCTTACGATGTCCTTTCCTGATATGATGCAAGAGTTTGGTGCGTCTACCAATGATATGGCATGGGTGGTAGAATCGTTTTTGCTGTGTTGTACGGTAGCTGTGATTCCAGCTGGTAAGTTAGCGGATATCTATGGGAAACGTAAGTTGTTTTATATAGGTAGTATTGTATTTACGATGATATCGGGGCTTATGTGCTTTGTGGAATCAGTAGAAATGCTGACGGTCTATCGAGCGCTGCAAGGAATTGCTTTAGGGATTGTATATACTACGTCCATGTCTATTTTAACTTTATCTGTACCAGTGGAACGACGGGGATATGCGTTCGGTATGATTGGAGGAATGGTATATTTAGGATTATCCTTAGGACCTGCCTTAGGTGGTTTCCTAAATTACTATTATGGCTGGCGTAGTATTTTTGTGTTTACTACCTTACTAGGTATTGTGGCAAATGTGATGGCCTTTCGATCGTTGCATAAAGAGTGGGTGCATACACCGGATAGTAGTATTTCTTTGAGAAGTTTACTTTTATACGCCTTGGGTATCAGCGCAGTGATGGTCGGTATTACCGAATGGGTCCGCTTTTGGTGGAGTGTCTATGCTTTTGTAGTAGGGTTAGTGGCATTGAGTGTGTTAGGATATGTAGAATGGCATAGTAAGGATCCGCTTATTCCAGTTAAGATATTTGTGTCGAATCTAGGGTTTACTATGTCTAGTGTGGCTGCCATGATGAACTTTAGCGCTACTTTTGGTGTAGGATTTGTATTATCCTTGTTTTTACAAATGATAATGGGCTTTGATTCTCGTATGACAGGATTGATTTTGTGCATACAAACTGGAATTATGGTGTTTTTAGCGCCACGTATGGGGGCTTTATCTGATCGATACAATCCATCCCAATTTGCTAGGTGGGGGATGGTGCTCATCGGCGTAGGATTGCTCAGCATGGCCTATAGTACTTTCACTGAAAGTATGGCAATTATCATGGTAAGCTTAGCCATCGTAGGTATCGGAGTGAGTTGCTTCGCGCCACCGAACAATAATTTAATTATGAGCTCTGTACCGAAAACATATATTGGTTTTGCCTCTTCTACGATTTCTACTGTACGATTATTGGGGCAAACCATGAGTATGGCACTGATTGGTGTCATACTTGCTTATACAATAGAAGGAAGAACGGCACTAGAAATGATGGGGTATAACAGCACTGTAGCACTCGTTGTATTTGGTGTGATTTGCTTGGTAGGAGCGATTCCGGCGGGGATGTGTACTATGCGGAGTTGAACTGTCAACTAATAGCTGACAGTTCCCCCTGATTTTTGTATAATGATAAGGTAATATAGAATACCTTATGAGGTATGACTTTCATAATGGATAGTAAATATATTTCCATAAGAAACCGGATTAGATAAAGGAGTTAAGGAATGATTAATCGCTACACTCGTGAAGAGATGGGACATATTTGGAGCGAACGCAATGAGTTCGATACGATGTTATTAGTTGAAATTTTGGCATCTGAAGCGCAGGCAGAATTGGGTATTATCCCGAAGGAAGCAGCGGTAGCGATTCGTGAGAAAGGTGACTTTCAAGTAGAACGGATTCGTGAAATTGAACGAGAAACGAATCATGATATCATCTCCTTCGTCACTGCTGTGGGCGAATATGTAGGACCTGAGTTTGCAAAATATATTCATCTTGGCTTAACGTCCACAGATGTAAAAGATACGGCATTAGGATACATGATGAAACAAGCCTGTGATCTATTGTTAAAAGGGCTGCGTAATTTCCGTGATGTCCTTGCTCGTCGAGCAGTAGAGTTCAAATATACGCCTATGATTGGTCGTACGCACGGTATTCATGGGGAACCGATTACATTTGGTATCAAATTGGTGAACTGGATGTCCGAAATTGATCGAGATATTGCTCGCTTAGAACAAGCTCGTCAATCTGTAGCGGTAGGTAAATTGTCTGGTGCTGTGGGAACGTACTCCAATATTGATCCATTTGTGGAACAATATGTATGTGAAAAATTGGGCTTGGAACCTGTGAAAGTAGCCACACAAGTAGTATCTCGTGACCGTCATGCTGAATTGTTGTCTATGATTGCTGTTATCGGTGGCACCTTAGATCGCATCGCTTTGGAAATTCGTCACTTGCAACGTACAGAAGTACGTGAAGCGGAAGAATATTTCAGTCCGAAACAAAAAGGTTCTTCTGCGATGCCTCACAAACGTAATCCAATTACTTGTGAAAGAATCTGCGGCTTAGCACGTGTATTGCGTGGTCATGCACAAGCGGCATTTGAAGACCAAGCCTTATGGCATGAGCGCGATATTTCTCATAGCTCGGTAGAACGTGTGATTTTACCTGATGCAACGATTACATTGGATTACATGATTCATCTAGCTACACGTACGGTAGATAAATTATTGGTATATCCTGAAAACATGATGAAAAATTTAAACTTAACAGGTGGTCTTGTATTTAGCCAAACGATTTTAACGCACTTGGTAGATAAAGGGGCTGTTCGTGATGAAGCCTATCGTTGGGTACAACGTCATGCCATGGCTCGTTGGTTAGAAGGAAAAGATTTTGCTACAGGATTAAAATCTGATCCAGAGATTGCAAAATACCTAAGTGCAGAAGAAATTGATGCTTGCTTTGATCCAACACCATTGTTACGTCACGTAGATACTATTATGGCTCGCTTTGGATTATAATTTAAAAAGGACGGTTGCAGCCGTCCTTTTTTGCGTCTTACATAACATTGTGAATGTATACTAATACAATACAAAGGAATAAAGTTGACATATCACTTTTATAAAAATAACTGCAAATATATAAATGAACACCTCATCATTTGTGCTGGAAGAATAGTTATGCATTAATTTCATAATTGAAATATTTACAAATAGAGGTCACACCCTATATACTAAAAGATAGTATATATAGGAAAGGTGGATTGTATCACCGTTGTGTTATCACATTAGTGATGCCTTACAAGATGGTAAGCACGTGTAAAAGGAGGAACTATGAAACGTTGGTTAGTGCTAGCAATGACATTGATTGTTGCCTTAGGCTTATTGGCTGGATGCGGTTCAGACACTAGTAAAAGTGGCAAGCATGCAGGCTTAGGTTTATTCTGGTTTGGGGAAACGTTAGACCCAACGCATGAATGGGATGCGTGGACATTGACTCGTATTGGTGCCGGTGAAACATTAGCGACAGTAGACAAAGATATGACATTCCAACCACAATTGGCAGATTCTTGGGAAAATGTGGATCCATTGACTTGGAAATTCCATATCCGTGAAAATGTAAAATTCCATAATGGGGTTGTGATGACTCCAGATATGGTGAAAGCATCCATCGAAAGAACCATTGCTAACAGCAAACGCTCTAAAGATGCCATCAAAATTGAAAGTATCACGGTGAATGGTCAAAACTTGATTTTCAAAACAACAGAGCCAAATGCGCATTTATTGGCAGACTTAACAGAACCTGCTTTTGTTATCGTGGATGTTGCAGACACAAAAGATATGGAAAATGCACCAATCTTAACAGGTCCTTACAAAATTGTGAAACATACGAAACAAGAAGAAATTCAACTAGAACAACATAAAGAGTATTGGGGTGGCACACCTGGTTTAGATACGTTAACAGTTAAAAATATCGAAGACAACAGCAAACGTGCTATGGCATTACAATCTAAAGAAGTAGATATTATTCAAAAAGTAGATGGTGCTAACCGTGGCTTATTCGAAAATAAAGACTACAACTTGTTAGAAGTAGCGGGTGTTCGTACACACATGTTACAAATCAACATGAAAGAAGGTTCTCCATTAGCGAATACAATGGTGCGTGCAGCTATCTCTTATATGATCGACTACGAAGGATTAGCAAAAGCATTGGGTAATGGTGCTATTCCAGGAGGCGCTACATTCCCTCCAACAGCGAACTTAGGTTTCGATAGCTTACCAAACAAACAACATCTAGACTTGGCAAAAGCAGATGAATTGTTAAAACAAGCTGGTTACACAAAAGAGGGCGATGTATACACAAAAGATGGTCAACCATTGCAATTAACTATGGGTGTATGGGGTAAAGACACTGTATCCTATGAAAAGATCCAATCTGACTTAAAAGCTGCTGGTGTACAAGTAGAGTTAAAACGTGTACAAAGCGCTGACGATGTGTTGGGCAGTGCTACAGATACATTAACTATGGGTGAAAATAACTGGTCTACCTTAACAAGCAATGACCCATTCCGTTTCTTATCTGCTTTATTTGCAACAGGTACGAAAGCAAACCGTGGTGAGTACTCTAACCCTCGTGTAGATGCATTGTTGGACAAAATGACAAATACCTTTGATGCAGAAGAACGTCGTAATATTACAAAAGAAGTCCAAAATATCTTAATTCAAGATAATGCGGCCTACTTCTTGTACTACCCAGTATCCTCTGTGGTAACAAGTAAACGCGTTCACAATGCACAAGCATTCCCAATTGATTACTATTTAATGACGAAGGATATTACTGTTGACTAAATATCGAAGTAAATTTTATTCATGATGTCCTTTTGATGAGAAACGTAAAACTATAAAAAAAGAAACATAAGTGAGGCTACTTTGTTATACCTGAAATCAGTTTATCATGTATCTCACTTATGTTTCTTTTTATTTTATTATAGTTACATTTTGTACAGTTCTTATTTAAAAGAAACTGAATACAGTATACCTTTATTCTACAGTGGTGTCTTTTGTAATCACATAGTAGTCAATAGGGAATACTTTCACATTTTTTACTCGTTTTGTTGTTACTACATTGGCACTTGGATAGTATAAGAAATAACCAGCGCTATCTTCTAGCAACACATTTTGAATATCCTTGACAATCGCTGTGCGTTCTTCTTCGTTAAATGTAGTTGTCATTTTATTAATTAACTCATCAACCTTCGGATTCGAATAGTCTCCACGATTGGATTTGGCACCACTTTTGAAAGCTAGGCTAAGGAACCAATATGGATCATTTGTGGACATTGTTACCCAGTTTGTTTCTCCCATATCGAAACCATTAGGAGCTAACGTTAGTAATTCATCAGGACCTTGTACACGTTTTAATTCGACTTCAACACCAGCTTGTTTTAAATCATCTTGAAGTTTTTCGTAAACGCTACTATCTTTACCAAAAAGAGCTAACACTAAGTGTAATGGTTTGCCATCTTTCATGTAGGTAGCACCTTGTTTTGTGTAACCAGCTTGTTTTAGTAATGCATCTGCTTTAGCTAAATCTTTATGTTGTTTATCTTTTAGTTCATCAAAGCCTAGGTTGGCTGTTGGAGGGAATGGCGCACCTCCAGTAACGGCACCATTACCGATTACTTTTGCTAATGCATCATAATCGATCATATTTGCGATAGCTGCTCGTACGGTTGGATTTGATAATACATTGCCTTCACGGACATTCAACTGTAGCATATATGTGCGAACCCCTGCGGACTCAATGATGTTATAATCACCCTTTTCAAATAAACTTCGATTAGCACTATCTACCTTTTGGATCATATCTACATCTTTAGACTGTAGAGCCATAGCACGTTTATTATTATCTTCTAGATCTTTAACTGTTAAAGAATCTAAAGCAGGTGTTCCACCCCAGTATTCTTTGAACTGATCCAACTGAATTTCTTCTTTTTTTGTATGTTTTACAATTTTGTAAGGACCAGTCAAAATTGGCGTATTATCCATATCTGTTGTACCTTGTACATCTACGATGACAAAAGCAGGCTCAGTTAAACTAGCTAGTAAATCAACATTTGGTTCTGTTGTTTTAATAATTAGATTTTGACCATCCACTGTAATAGAGTCTATCTTTACAGCTTCTTTGGAACGCTTGCTTTCGGCGATTGTACGTTCAATAGATGCTTTTACCGCCGTAGGTGTCATCATAGAACCATTATGGAATTTTACATTTTCACGAATATGGAATTTCCATGTTAAAGGATCCACCACTTCCCAGGAATCGGCTAACTGAGGTTCAAATTTCATATCTGAACTTACCGTTGCTAACGTTTCACCGGCACCGATTCGTGTCAATGTCCAAGCATCCCATTCATGTGTAGGGTTCAATGTTTCACCAAACCAATATAAACCAAGATTCAAATGCTTGCCATTTTTGCTTGATTCATCAGAACCACAGCCAGCAATTAAACCGATAGCAACAAACAGCGTCATTGCTAGTGCAACCCATTTTTTCATATATCCTCCTTATAAAAAACTTAAGAATAACTATAGTATACTGTATTTTTCTATAAAAGACAATAATTCTCATAAAAGTGAATATATATTGGAAGTGTATAAGTTGCTAAATGCTTTTACAATTATATATTTAATCACACAGAAGGAATAAAATTAAATTGTTATATTTACAAAGAGGGGTCCTATCCTATATACTTTAATAGAGAATGTATATAAGAAAGGTGGATTGATATGGTACGGGTATTATTATATAAATTGGCATCTATGGTAGGTGTATTATTGGCAGTCACATTGGGAACGTTTCTCTTAATGCAAATGTCTTCTGTAGATCCAGTGTCGGCACGGTTTTATCTGCAAGGTATGACGCCAGATCCTACTATAGTGGAACAAATTCGACAAGAGTTAGGCCTTAATGACCCTTGGTATATACAATATGGTCGTTGGTTGTGGCAAATGTTACATGGAGATTTTGGGCAGTCTATCTTCCTGAATGTGCCCGTTGTAGATTTGTTGCAAAGTGCTTTGCCAAGGACCTTATCCTTGGTGGCGGTTTCCATCGGTTTAGGCAGTATCCTATCGATAGGTTTAGGAGGACTGGCAGCGCATTATAAAGATACTTGGATCGATTATGTGGTGCGTATAGTATCATTTCTAGCATTGGCAGTACCAGCATTTTGGGTAGGATTGTTGTTATTATATGCGCTAGCTGTGAAGATTCCTATTTTCTCTGTGACAAATACGAAGGGGTTAAGTGCTTACGTGTTGCCGAGTATTACCTTGGCGATTTGGTTTTGTGGCTTATACATTCGTCGCGTTCGCAACGCAGTGGTGCAAGCGTATGCATCGTTGCCGGTGATAGGGGCAAAAACGATGGGTATACGTACTGCATATATCTATCGTGATTACATCATTCCTCAAGTACGCCTTGTGCTGTTATCCATGTTAGGGATTACGACCGGCGCTATGTTGGGCGGTTCTGCAGTGATTGAAACGGTATTTTCTGTCAAAGGGATGGGCCAACTCATGGTGCATGGTATTATTAGTCGTGATTATATTGTGATACAAAGTTATATCGTATGGATTTCTCTAGTCTATGTGGTGGTCAATACATCGGTGGATATATGGATGTACTTACTTCATCCCGAAAGAAGATATGGAGGGCGCCCATGATTCGTGTATGGAAACAAGATAAGGTGCTCTTAGGGGCCATTTTACTGACTATACTTTGGATAGGACTTTTTCTATTTGGTTCTCAGTTAGCTCCCTTTGACCCTAATGATACAAATTTAGGGGCTAGATTACAAGATATAAGTGCAACGCATTTATTAGGTACGGACCAATTGGGGCGTGATGTACTTTCACGGATATTATGGGGCGGACAAGATTCGTTGTTCATAGCCATATCCATCATTGCTATTAGCAGTATCATTGGCATTTGTATCGGTGGTTTGCTAAGTATGAGTCCTTGGTATATTGATGAATTGGGATCTCGTTGCATCGATATGATACTAGGGTTCCCTAGCATGATCGTGGCTATTGCCTGCATCGGTATATTGGGGCCGTCTGTGGAAAATATTATCATTTCACTGTGCCTAACTCGTTGGGCAGAATACGCAAAGATTACGCGGAACTTGGTGAATTTGGAAAAACAAGCACAATATGTGGTTGTAGCACGTATGTCTGGGGCGTCCTTGTGGCGCATTATCCGTCGCTACATGATTCCCAATCTTCGAGGAACTCTATTGTTGGTCATCATTCAACATATGGGGGACACGATTATTACGGTGGCAAGCTTTTCCTTGATCGGCATTGGCGTACAACCGCCTACACCAGAATGGGGTGCTATCTTGCTGAATGCTCGAGATTTCTTGCAAACAGCGCCTTGGCTGTTAATCTATCCAGGGTTAGCAATTTTTATCACTGTTGTGTTATTAAATTACATTAGTGATGCCTTACAAGATGGTAGGCATGTGTAAAGGGCGAAATAGTAGCCCCAATTTGATTCTTATGTAATGACAAAGGATAGTACCATTGACTAATACAGATTTAGTAAGCGTAGACAATTTATCCGTCTCTTACGATGGAGTAAAGGTCGTGAAAGAGGTATCTTTCACGTTAAAACAGAATGAAACCTTTGCCATCATTGGTGAAAGTGGGTCCGGAAAATCTACTGTAGCGAAAGCTCTCTTAGGTTTGTTAGAACAGGCAGACCTAACGGGAGCCATCCACTATGGGGGAGATAACTTGCTCACTTATGGACCTAAAGAATGGCAGGGTGTACGTGGTGTACATATAGCCATGATTTATCAAAATCCAGGTAATTATTTAAACCCATTCAAACGCATTGGAGAGCAGATGAAAGTAATCTTAGACTCCCATGGAAAGGCCTATGATGAAGGCGATATTTTGAATCTGCTAGAGGCTGTTTCCTTACCACGAGGAAAGGCATTGCTTGAGTCCTATCCATTTCAACTGAGTGGGGGCATGCAACAGCGTGTGGCCATCGTTATGAGTTTACTCATACATCCACAACTACTGATTGCAGATGAACCGACTAGCGCTCTTGATGTATTGGTGCAACAGGATATTGTGAAAGTCCTAGAAGAGGTGCAACAGCGATTGCAGAATACGTTGCTGTTTATCACACACAATATTCAGATAGCCCGTAGATTGGCGGATCGCGTAGGCATTATGCATGAAGGTGTGTTAGTGGAAATCGGTAAGACCGAAGAGGTTTTATTAAATCCGCAACATGAATATACGAAACTACTTTTACAGTCCTTGCAGGAGGTGAAAGTATGATACTAGAAGTTCAGGGCGTCAGCAAACTATATACCCGCAAAGGGGAAACGGTGACAGCACTGCAAGATGTGAGTTTGTCCGTGCAAGAACGAGAGCGTATTGGAATTGCGGGTGGCAGTGGATCTGGTAAAAGTACCTTGTTGCGATTACTGTCCTTGCAAGAAGAGCCAACTTCAGGGAACCTTTCTTTGTTTGGAAAATCTATTTCCCAATGGAAAGGAAATGAGAGAGAGCTCTATCGTTCCTTGCAAGTGATGTTCCAAAACTCCTTTCATAGCATTAGCCCTCGCATGGCAGTAGGTGAATTTATGCTAGAGCCTTGCGTGAATTTTGGGATAGGCACAAAACAAGAGGTGAAAGAGCGCTGTGAATGGTGGCTTTCAAAGGTGGGATTGGATACATCGGTGTGGAAGAAATACCGCCATGAATTGAGCGGAGGCCAGTTACAGCGATTGGTTTTAGCCCGCATGATGGCAGTCGGGGCTGAACTTGTCTTATTTGATGAGCCGACGAGTGCCCTCGATGTGTGCAATCAAGCGAGGGTCATCGAATTGATTCAAGATGTTTACGAAGAGCAACCGTTTACCTATGTGTTCGTCAGCCATGACCTAGGCGTTTTGCAAACTCTCACCGATCGTATTATTGTGATGAAAGAAGGTGCGATTGTAGAAACCTTGGCATCAAAAGATTTGGGATTGGCAACGCATCCGTATACACAACAATTATTGGCAGCTAGCCGTGGATAAATGGCTATTGCCTATAAAGTGGCAAAGACCGCAACAGTTTCTTAGTGGAGAAAGTGTTGCGGTTTTTTGTGTTGTATGGCTTTAACCCAAGTGCATCTACATAAAAATTGCCTTAGTGATAGGGGGCATCGTAAGAATCCTTACAGGGAGTGAATGTAAATATTGGGGTTAGTGATAGCATGAATCGTAAAAAAATAGTATAATTGTATTTTAGAATATACGATATAAGTGCTATAGAAATATATAGGGAGGATGGAATGAAAGAAATCAAAGATGTGTCGAAACTGAGTTATACCCATGTGCAGGGTGGTCAGTTTCGTTGGATAACGGTAAGTACTATCATGCTAGCCTTGGGAACGATTCTGCATGCAGTATCCCCAAGTGTGGCAGGGGTAACGCCAAACTGGACCATAGCTACTTATTGTGTAGCTATCAACTTAACGCGACCAACCCTTAGACAAAGTTTGGGTATTGGTTTGGTAGCCGCCTTGATCAATGTATTCACATCAAAATCAGCATTGCCATATGGCAACCTGATTAGTGAGCCTTTGGGGGCTTTCACATGTGCCGTATTAGTGCATTACATTTCTAATCTAAAAATTGGTAAGTTAAATTTGATGCCTATATTGAGCGCTTTCATCAGTACTGTGGCGTCTGGTGGAGCCTTCATTACTTGCTTGTACCTCGTGTTAGGTTTGCCGAGCAATGTGTATTGGAATGCCATGTGGCCTTTAGTATTAATGGTGGCCCTTTGTAATGCCGTAGTGGCACCATTCCTGTACATTCCGGCGCAAAAATTGTTGGCTCGCCAAACTGTAAAAGGACAACAATTAACGGACAGCAGTGATCACAGTGATTTACACATTGTACCATCCGTGAAAGCTCCTATCGTCATCGATCATATGAGTTATCGCTATGGAAATCAAACGAAATATGCCGTGAAAGACATCAACTTAGTTGTGAACGAAGGAGATTTTCTTGTTATTACAGGACCAGCAGGTTGTGGTAAATCTACTATTTGTATGGCTATGGCAGGGGCTGTGCCTAAGTTTTACGGTGGTACTATGGAAGGGATGGTATTCATCAATGGTAAAGCGGTGACACAATTAGAGATTCCAGACGTAGCCGATGATATCGGTATTGTCTTAGCTGACTACGATACACAATTAGTAACAATGACGGTAGCAGAAGAAGTAGCCTTTGCCCTAGAAAACCGTGGTTATACGGCGGAAGCTATCGAAGAACGTACGGCTATCGTATTAGACCAAGTGGGATTGACGGGCTTAGAAGACCGCAATGTGTATAGCTTATCTGGTGGTCAACGCCAGCGATTAGCGATCGCCTCTGTACTAGCGGTAAACCCATCTATCTTAGTATTAGATGAACCGACTAGTTCCTTGGATCCAGAAGGAACTGATGAGCTGTATCGCTTAGTAGGTTCCTTGAATCGTGACCATGGTATTACTGTAGTTGTTATCGACCACGATTTACATGCTGTATTGCCGTACGCAAATCGTATGGTATTAGTCGATGGCGGGGAGCTAAAAATCGATAGTTCCGTAGAAGATGTGTTGTCTTACATGTATGATACAAATACCTATGTAGATGCATTACCATCCTTGTTTGTGACGTATAAATCATTAACAGCGAAAGGGATCGCCTTAGATACACCATGGTTGTCCTTGGAATCTGCTCAGTCTAGTTTGTTGAAAGGAGAACGCTAATATGTTGACAGTTGAAAATTTGCGCTTTTCCTATGTGCCAGGACAAGACATTATGAAAGATGTGACTTTCACCATTGGTAGTGGTGAGTTCATTACATTAGGTGGGCGTAATGGTTGTGGGAAAACGACAGTGACCCGTTTATTAGTCGGTTTAGAAACGCCAGTGGAAGGCAAGATTTCTTATGATGGCCGAGATATTACACATATGCCTACCTCTGAAAGAGGGCGTTTTATTGGCTATGTATTTCAACAACCAGATCGTCAAATGTTCCGCCAAACCGTGGCAGAAGAGGTGGCATTTGGGCCTGAACAGTTGGGATATGATAAAGAAACCGTTCGTAGTATCGTGAAAGATGCGTTGGAACGAGTAGGCATTTCTCATTTAGCAGAATCCTATCCATTAGGCCTACGCCGTGGAGAAAAGCAACGGGTAGCTATCGCCTCTGCCTTGGCAATGCAATCGAAATTGTTGATTCTTGATGAGCCAACGAGCGGTCAAGATGGAACGGAAACAAAGGAACTTTTGGTATTATTGCAAGAATTACAATCCCAAGGGTTGACCATATTATTAATTACTCATGACATGGAAATTATGGCAGAATATTCTACACGAGTGATCATTATGGGATATGGCACGAAAGCCTTTGATGGACTCCCAGAAGAATTGTTTACAAATCGTGAGGATCTGTTGGAACTTGGTTTGACAAAACCACCAAGTGTGGTACTCAGTGAAACGGTGCCAGCCTTAGGATATTGTAAGTCTATGAAAGAGTTTGAACTGCGCTATGCAGAGTATGTGAAAGGTTAGGAGGAGACTGATGAAATTTGTACCATTAACAAAAATTTGGGCTACTATTTTTGTGTCCATCTTAGCCATTGCTATGAAAACTCCGGAGCTATTGTTAACATTATTTGGGGTAGAATTGCTGTTAATGCTATTTGGTAGCATCTTGTTCCGTCAATGGAAACCTTTATTGGCTTTAATTGGATTTTCTGCATTCTTAGGTATCGTACAGTACTTGGGTAGCTGGTCTGTGGATTCTGCTATTGTGACGGCTTTGCGCATGTTGACGATGACTACTATCTTTATGATGCTCATTGTGACGACGAAAACACAAGATTTAACAGTGGCCCTTGTACAACAATGTCGCATCCCCTATGCCTATGCATTTATGTTTACAGCGGCACTACGCTTTGTACCAGACTTTTTACGTGAAAGTAAAGCGGTACAAGAAGCACAGGCTTGCCGTGGCATGTCTTTAGAAGGCAATTGGCTGACAAAGATAAAATCTTACATGACTGTGATTCAACCATTGATGCTGAAATCATTAAGTCGATCTGAGACAATGGCGTTGTCTTTAGAACTTCGAGGCTTTGGCAATCAGCAACATACATTTATGCGTAAAGTAAGTTTACAAGGTATTGATTATGTAGCAGTTCTTGTTATGTTGGGAGCGACCCTTGTGATGCTATGTAGCCTGTGGCGTTCTTAACTAAATATGATAAAGGGAAGAGCCAGGTATACCCCCTCTCAAACGGTATTTCATAATGTTTGTTCGAGGGCATACCGTGCTCTTCTTGCATTTGTTTTATTTAGGCAGTGAAGAACGCCATAAGGCTACTACGCCTAAATGCATTCCTTTGGGAGAAGATGGTGTTGTTTATTTTGTTATAGTTTCTATCTATGCAATTTTAGCATAACATAGGCTATGGTTATGGTTGACGATTTGATTTGTATTAAGATATACTATTATTGTAGGATATAGAGATATATCGATATAAAAGATAAGTTTCGTGTATTGAGGAGAAAATCTTATGAATAAAGTAATGAAACAAGTAGCGTTAGCAGCTGTGGTAGGTGCAGGTTTATTTGTGGCTACAGTGCCAGCACAAGCGGCTTTCAGTAAATATACACCAGTACAAGCGCAAGCAGCCATTAGCTATGATCGTGCAGTAGAAATTTTTAAAGCACAATATCCAGATTATCAAATTAAAGATGTTGATTTTGACGTGGACTATGGTCGCCCTCATTATGAAATTGAAGGCTTCCGTGGATACGAAGAAGTAGATGTAAAAATTGATGCAGCTACAGGTGAGATTTATCGAGTGAAATATGATCGTGACTAAGTCGTCTCTTGTTTTGCTATGCAGCCTGTGGCGGTTTTAACTGAATAGAGCAAAGGGAAGAGCACGGCATACCCCTCTCAAACGGTATTTCATAATGTTTGTTCGGGGGCACACCGTGCTCTTCTTGGGTTTGTGTGATTTTGATAGTAAAGGAACGCCACAAGGCTGCTACTCGTAACCGCGTTCCTCAGGGGAGGGCGTTTGCAAACTTGTGCTTTGCTTAGTCTGCTTCGAATGTATCGTATTTACTTTGGTTGAGTTAAGTTTTTAATAATAATTTTCAAAATTATTCTACAAGTACTTGAAATGGACATACCTGTTAGTGATATAATAGAATGAGGTAAGTTCGTGCAGGGGTTGAAAGGAGAATTGATGGATTATAAAGTAGCAGCTTCTTTTTGGACAGAGAAGGATAAAACTGCAAGAAAGATGGACCCACGTGAATTGCATGTTGAGATTGTTGATTTTTTAAAAGCTCATCATACTTGTGCGTTGGCGACACACAGTGAAACGGGTGTACGCTGCACGCCATTATCGTATACTGTGCATGATGGCTACATTGATATTTTCTCTGAAGGTGGTGAGAAATTCTTTCATTTAGAAGAGGATAAAAATGTATCTCTCACTGTGTTTGATCCTTATGAGGGTCCAGGTACAGCAAAGAGTGTTCAGATTCAAGGGGTAGCCACTGTGCTAGGGCCTGATGATGAAGAGTATGCTAAGGTACTAACAGACATTGGTATGGAAAAATTATTAGACCGTGATGATCCATTATACTTGATTCGTGTGAAATC
Organism: uncultured Veillonella sp.; assembly: GCA_900544365.1. GTDB lineage: Bacteria > Bacillota > Negativicutes > Veillonellales > Veillonellaceae > F0422. Next base: position 36,655 of record UQVF01000007.1, read on the forward strand.
GAATGAGATTGTTTATTTGAATGGTTCCTTGCGAGCACGTGGCTATTATATTCGTCAAGTCTTAGCGAGATAGGGTAGATTCTTTTTGCACATCTGCGTCAAGTATGATACAATAAGTAAAGACCGCCGTTAGAGGTTTCATCTAACGGTGGTTTTTATTTTAGAAATGGAGATAATTAATGAATATACAACGTATCTTACTGAGTGCACTATTAGGAGCAACATTAGTAGTGACGGCTGCTTGTGGTACAGATGCAGCTCAGCAAGCAAAATCTGAAGTAGGTAAAGATGTGAAAGTAGAAGCAAAGATGCCTAGTTTTGATGCGACACCAATTGCTGATGAATATGCTACGATTCATACGAATAAAGGTGATATCAAAGTGCGTCTGTATGGTAGTAAGGCACCTATCACTGTGAAAAACTTCAAAAGTTTAATTGAACAAGGATACTACAATAATTTAACCTTTCACCGTGTTATCGATGGATTTATGATCCAAGGTGGAGATAATAAAAAAGGTGGTCCTGGATACACGATTCCTGATGAAGTGAGCAATGATTTACACTTTAATAAAATGGGCATCTTGGCGATGGCCAATGCAGGTCCTAATACAGGGAATGCGCAGTTCTTTATTACAGTGGCACCTACTCCTTGGTTAGATAATAAGCACACCATCTTTGGAGTGGTTGTACAAGGGATGGATGTAGTAGAAGCGATTAGTCGTGTGCCACGAGATAAGCGTGATACCCCGAAAGAACCAGTGGTGATTCAATCTGTTGACTTAGCACCAATTCCAGCTGGTGAATAAGATGGAAGAAAAGTTTTATACCTATATGGTACGATGTGCGGATGGCTCTCTCTATACGGGCTGGACTACGGATTTAGAGAAACGCATACGCGCTCATAATGGAGAAATTAAAGGGGGCGCCAAGTATACGCGAGGTCGTAGACCGGTAACCTTGGTGTGGAGTACAGCTTTCAGTAGAAAGCAAGATGCTCAATCCATGGAACAGCAAGTGAAGCGCATGGAACGGGCCCAAAAAGATGCCCTCATTGCAGCAAATTGTGATATAATAAAATGATACAGAGGTGCGTAAATAAGAGAGGAGGAATGCTAATGAAACGAGTGATTGTGTCTGTGAAAAGTACGCAACGTGATGCGGATGGAGAAGATACGGTGGTAGAATTAGTATCCTCTGGTAAGTATTATGAAACAGCTTTGGCGAAACATATCATTTATGATGAAAGTGAAGTCACAGGTTTGGGGAATACGAAAACGACTATTAAAGCTTATAAGGATTCGGTGGTACTCTTGCGAACTGGTGAATTTTCTATGCGCCATGAGTACCAATTGGGGAAGACTAATATAGCTAGCTTGGAAACGCCTTATGGGGCGGTAGAGTTGGCTATGCTAACCCATGAATTAGATATAGAGTTGAACGATGGCAAGGGCCATATTTGTTTAGGATATGATATCTCTGTTGGTGGTGAGTGGCAATTTTACAACCAACTATATGTAGAGATTCGGGAGGATGTACATTATGGACATGAAAGAAGTTTTGAAGGCAGCCATTAAGGAGGCTTTGCAGATAGCTCTAGAACAAGGAGAACTACCAGAAGGTACCTATCCAGAGGCACAATTGGAAGTACCACCGCAAAAAGAATTTGGTGACTTTTCCACTAATATTGCTATGCAATCTGCACGTGTAGCGAAATCTAATCCAAAGGCGATTGCGGAAATTATCATTTCTCATATGAATTATGATTGGTTAACTCGTGCTGAAGTAGCAGGTGCTGGATTTATCAATTTCTTTTTAGCATCGGATGTGATTTACGATACTTTAAAAAATATATTAACAACAGGGGACACATATGGTAATGCACCACTTCGTGAAGAAGATACAGTGCAAATCGAGTATGTTAGTGCAAACCCAACAGGGTTGTTACATGTAGGACATGGTCGTGGTGCTGCCTATGGTAGTGCTTTGGTGAATTTGATGCGTGCTGCAGGATATAATGTGTTTGCTGAATATTACATCAATGATGCAGGTAAACAAATCGATAATTTAGCGGCTTCTGTGAATGCTCGTTATTTAGAATTATTAGATATGAAACATGAGTTCCCTGAGTCTGGCTATCGTGGTCAAGATGTCATCGATACAGCACAAGAATTGATTAACTGGAGAGGCGACTTCTTCGCAGTACTTCCAGAAGAAGAGCGTGTTCCATTCTTTAAAGAATTTGCTTTAACAGAAAAATTAAATGGATTGCGCAAAACATTACGTAATTTCCGCGTTGGCTTTGACCGTTGGTTCAGCGAACGTAGTTTGCATAAAAGTGGTGAAATTCGTACGTTGGTGAATCAGCTATTAGAATCTGGCGGAATGTATGAAAAAGATGGAGCCTACTGGTTGGCGTCTATGCAATATGGAGATGACAAAGATCGAGTGGTTATCCGTGACAATGGAGAACCAACATACTTAGCTGCAGATATTGCATACCATAAAGATAAATACGAACGTGGTTACAAACAATTAATTAACATTTGGGGTGCTGACCATCATGGGTATATTGCCCGTGTAAAAGCAGCTATGGAAGCGCTTGGATTCAATCCAGATAAATTAGAAGTTCTGTTATTACAAATGGTATTCTTATACCGTGATGGAGAACTTGTAAAAATGTCCAAACGTACTGGTGAAACGATTACGTTGGATGAATTGATTGAAGACGTAGGGGTGGATGCAGCAAGATATTTCTTCTTGATGCGTTCCTTAGATAGTCAATTGGACTTCGATATTAATTTGGCATCATCTAAGTCTAACGACAATCCAGTGTACTACATACAATATGCGCACGCTCGTATTCACAGTATTTTTGGACAAGTCAAAGAAGCGGGTATTGCTTATGGGGACTGGGCGAATACATCTTTCACAGCATTGCAAAGTGAACAAGAAGTGGAATTGATTAAAAAATTAGCAGCCTACCCAGAAGAAATTCAGTTATCTGCTAATAATAAAGCCCCACATCGTATAGCTAAATACTTGTACGATCTAGCAAGTTTATTCCATTCCTTCTATAAACAAGGCCGTATCATGGGCGTTGACCCAGAATTGCAACAAGCTCGATTAGGTTTGATTACAGCAACGGCGCATGTATTACAACATGGTCTTGGTATCTTAGGTATTTCCGCTCCTGAAAAAATGTAATCAGAAGCATATAATTATTAGGGAGGCATCATGTCAACAAAGTATATTTTCGTAACAGGTGGCGTCGTATCATCATTAGGTAAAGGCATTACTGCAGCATCCTTGGGACGTTTGTTGAAAAACCGTGGATATAAGGTGACAATTCAAAAATTTGATCCATATATCAATATTGACCCAGGTACAATGAGTCCCTATCAACATGGTGAAGTGTTCGTCACTGACGACGGTGCAGAAACTGACTTAGATTTAGGTCACTATGAACGTTTTATCGACATTAACTTAGGTAAAACATCTAATATCACGGCTGGTAAAGTGTATTGGTCTGTGATCAATAAAGAGCGTAAAGGTGAATATCTTGGCTCTACTGTGCAAGTTATCCCTCATATTACGAATGAAATTAAAAATGCTGTGTTCCGTGTAGGTAAAGAAGACAATGCAGACGTAGTAATCACAGAAATCGGCGGTACTGTAGGGGATATTGAAAGCTTACCTTTTCTGGAAGCAATCCGACAAGTGAAAAAAGAAGTAAACCGTGATGATGTGTTATATATCCACGTTACATTGGTACCATATATCAGTGCAGCAGGTGAATTGAAAACAAAACCAACACAACATAGTGTAAAAGAGCTTCGTGGTATCGGTATTCAACCAGATATTATCGTATGCCGTACAGAAAAAGAAATTTCTCGTGACATGAAAGATAAATTGGCATTATTCTGTGACGTAGACCCAGATGCTATTGTAGAAAACCGGACTTGTAGCACCATTTATGAAGTACCATTGATGATGCAAGATGAAGGATTAGATAGCATTGTAGTGCGCAAATTGAACCTAGAAGATCGTCCTGCAGATATGACAGAATGGAAAGAAATGGTTCATAAAATCTTGAACCCTAAGAAAGAGATTACGATTGCTCTTGTGGGTAAATACGTAGCATTACATGACGCATACATTTCTGTAGCAGAAGCATTGGGTCATGCAGGTATCGTAGAAGATACAAAAGTGAACATTAAATGGGTTGACTCTGAAGCGGTAGAAGCAGAAGGTACTGATTTAGCGGAAGTATATAAAGATGTAGATGGTATCTTGGTACCTGGTGGTTTCGGTTGCCGTGGCGTAGAAGGTAAAATTTCTACTATCCAATATGCTCGTGAGCATAAAGTGCCGTTCCTTGGCATTTGCTTAGGTATGCAAACATCTGTGATGGAATTTGCTCGTTCCGTATTGGACATGAATGGCGCTACTTCCACAGAATTTGATGAAAGCTGCCAATTCCCGGTAATCGACTTAATGGACGATCAAGTAGATGTGGATGAAAAAGGTGGTACAATGCGTCTTGGCGTATACCCATGTAAAACAGTACCTGGTACAAAAGTACATGAAGCATACGGCGAAGATTTGATCTATGAACGCCATCGTCATCGTTGGGAATTTAATAATGCATACCGTCAACAATTGACAGATGCAGGGTTGATTATCTCTGGTACATCCCCTGACAATCGTCTAGTAGAATGTGTTGAAGTAGCAGATCATCCTTGGTTCGTGGGCGTACAATTCCACCCAGAATTGAAATCTCGTCCAAACAATGCACATCCATTGTTCAAAGGATTTGTGAAAGCAGCCATTGAGAATAAAAAATAAGATATACTGAGTATGTTATAAAGAAAGGACTGTAACAGAATACAATAGATTCTGGTTGCAGTCCTTTTGCTTGAATAGATGGCAATGATCTCGTAGAATTAATTATAAAATATGAATTGTTTGTGACGCCTGTTACAACATACATCCTAGAAGATTTTTATAGAATTGATGAGTGCTAGATGAGGTTGTATATTTTGTGCTAGAAGGTGGTGATGACATGGTGTTGCAAAATAAATTGGGGATTACTAATTCTGTAGAACTTGCTAGAGAGGAAGAACGGATTAGTAAAAAGAAAGCCCTAGACCTATTTGATGGTACAGTATTAGCAGTGTATTCCGTAGGTTCTTTTGCTCAGTTAGCAGCGATACATAGATATTTATTTGAAGATATCTATGACTTTGCAGGAAAAGTTAGAACGGTAAACATGGTAAAAGGTAACTTCCGGTTTGCTCCTGTGATGTATTTACAGGTGGCCCTTGAAAGTATAGAGAACATGCCACAATCTACTTTTGATGAAATTATTGAAAAATATGTGGAGATGAACGTGGCACATCCTTTCAGAGAAGGCAATGGAAGAAGTGCTAGAATATGGCTAGATCAAATATTGAAACAAGAACTACATCTTGTTGTAGATTGGAGCCTAGTTGATAAAGATGATTATTTGCTAGCCATGGAACGAAGTCCTATTAAAGATACTGAAATCAAGTATCTCTTAAAAAGTGCCTTAACAGATCAGATAGATGATAGAACAGTATATATGAAAGGCATTGATCATAGTTATTACTATGAAGGGTATACTTTGTATAAAACCGAAGAGTTGTAGGCTAACATCTGTAGAAGAAAATACAAAAACAATAAGATGTATATCAATTGTTGGAGCGATATGATGTGTATTATCTATTGTTTGATACAGCCGTCCTATTGTTTTTTATCTCAAACAATGCTATACTTGAGACATAAACAAGAAGAGCCGTCAACGTGTGCTGGCGTTAGGCTCATCTCAAATGACTAAGGAATTTGAAATAGCCTAACGTGTAGAGGGTGCGAACCTCTTTCGTTAGGCTTTTTCATCGATTATTTGAACAAATCAATGATTTGTACTGTACAACAGAATTTATTCGTATTGTGTATATATAAAGATAAAAAACACATTAGTCTATTGACAAGCGACTTAAAATGCTATAGAATAGTCTTCAGTTATATAAAGCAAATGCGATGAACAGGTATAAAGATATAGTTAGTTACTTTCAGAGAGCTACTGGTTGGTGTGAAGTAGTAGAACGGTTATATTGAAACTCCCCTGTGAGCAGCGATGGTGAAACCAAGTAGTCATCGACGGTAGTTCCGTTATAACTGTGAGAACCAACTAGGGTGGGACCGTGTTATTGAAATGATAATGCCCCTTGATGTGCACTGCACATTGAGGGGCTTTTTTGTATCATAGGTTGATCAGTGTTTCTTACATTTTACGACGAAATCTGTATAAGGTATACAGTACAAGTGAACTCTATTAGAATGTTCTGATAGATGTAAGCATAGCTTACTAACAGTATAAGAGGTGGGTGATTATGACGAACAATCGCACTCAATAGTGTTAAAATCTGTAATGTACTACTAGGATAGACAGTATGTAAAATGTAAAAATACGATACAACCAATACGCTATATAACGCCCCTAGGGATGCATAGACATCTCTGGGGGCGTTTTTCTATTCTCTGAAAGAAATCTCAGAGGGCACGTACTTAAAACCACCATAGGAATGATTTTAGCAAAGGTGAGATATGGAGGCCACATATTCAGTTTTTTTAGAATCATCCATTAGAATGGACATACGAACAGATATAGATTAGTCAGAAAGAGGAATAACCATGGATAACAGAATTTATTTTTTTGATACTACACTTCGTGATGGGGAGCAAACACCAGGTGTGTCCCTTCAAACACCAGAAAAAGTAGAGATTGCACAAGCTCTTGTGCGTCTTGGATTAGATGTCATCGAAGCTGGTTTCCCAGCGGCGTCGGAAGGTGACTTTGAAGCGGTAGCTACGATTGCTAAAGAAGTACGTGGATGTACGATCGCAGCATTGGCTCGATCCAATGAAAATGACGTGACAAAAGCAGCAGAAGCACTAGCAGGAGCAGAGCGCAGTCGTCTTCATGTGTTTATCGCTACTAGCGATATTCATCTAACATATAAATTGAAAAAAACTCGTGAAGAAGTCTTAGATATTGTGAAACACATCCTTGAGTTTGCAAAAGGTAAATTCGATGAAATCGAGTTCTCCGCAGAAGATGCGTCTCGTACCGATTTAGATTATCTATGTCGTGTCTTTGAAGTAGCTATCGAAGGTGGAGCTTCTATCTTGAATGTACCAGATACAGTAGGCTACATGACACCAGAAGAGTTCGGCAATCGTATTCGCTACATCAAAGAACATACGAAAGGTATAGAAAAGGCAATCATCAGTGTACATTGCCACAATGACTTAGGTCTTGCTAATGCGAACACATTGGCAGCTATCGAAGCGGGGGCTCGTCAAGTGGAATGTACTATGAATGGTTTAGGAGAACGAGCTGGTAATGTGGCCATCGAAGAAGTCGTAATGACCATCAAAACTCGTCATGACCACTATCCATTCGATGTACACATCGACACACCACTATTCACTCGTACTAGCAAGTTGGTGAGCAAACTTTGCGGTGTTGCTGTGTCACCTAATAAAGCTATCGTCGGAGCTAATGCTTTCGCTCATGAGTCTGGCATTCATCAACATGGTATGTTAAATAATCCAACTACCTATGAAATTATGACACCAGCTAGTGTAGGGGCAGAAAAAACGTCCATCGTGTTGGGTAAACATTCCGGTCGTCATGCCTTTGAAGATCATTTAGTGAATTTAGGCTTTCAGTTAGAAGAAGAACGAGTGAATGAGTTGTTCGTTCAATTCAAAGCCTTAGCAGATAAGAAAAAACAAGTGTACGATGAAGATATTTATGCCTTAGTGATGGATACAATGCATCACGAACAAGCATTCCACGTGGTGCAACACGATTACCATTCCGATCAAAATGGATACGTCCTTGCTAGCATTCGTGTATTAACACCAAATGGCGAACGTATGGATGCCGCTGTTGGTGATGGCCCAGTAGATGCTTCTTTCAGAGCTATTGAACGACTAGTGAACACACCATTTGTGTTGGAAGATTTCCAAATCCGTTCCGTAACGGTGGGTAAGGATGCCCTTGGGGAAGCGGTTGTGAAAGTCAACTACAATGGTCGCAGATTCCAAGGTCGTGGTATTAGCACAGATATTGTAAAATCCAGTGTGAACGCTTATATTAACGCAGTAAACGCCATTTATTTAGCAAAAGAATTAGAACAAGAGTTTGGAAACCAGGAGGGTTAATGTCATGGGTATGACGATTACAGAAAAAAATATGGCACGCCATGCAGGCTTGGCAGAGGTGAAAGCAGGTCAAATGATCGAGTGTCAATTAGATTTCATTTTGATGAACGATATTACATTTCCACCAGCAAAGAAAGAGTTTGAAAAAATCGGTAAACCTGTATTCGATGCAGATCGCATCTACCTAGTACCGGACCATTTCACACCGAATAAAGATATTAAGTCCGCTACACAAGCGAAAGTGATGCGTGATTTCGTACGACAACATAAGATTACACACTATTTTGAAGTAGGACGTATGGGCATTGAGCACGTATTGTTGCCAGAACAAGGTTTGATTGGCCCGGGAGAAATGATCATTGGTGCCGATTCTCACACTTGTACCTATGGAGCATTGAATGCTTTCGCTACTGGTGTTGGTTCTACAGATGCAGGTGTGGCTATGGCTGAAGGCAAAACTTGGTTCAAAGTGCCAGAAACAATCAAAGTCGTGTTAGAAGGAAAACCTGCCAAATGGATTTCCGGTAAAGATATTGTGTTGGACTTAATCGGCAAAATTGGTGTGGATGGTGCTCGTTACAAAGCCCTTGAGTTCCATGGAACTGGTGTGCAATACATGACAATGGCAGACCGCTTGACCATCTGTAATATGGCTATCGAAGCGGGCGGAAAATGCGGGGTATTCCCGTACGATGCAGTGACAGAGGAGTATATCCAAGGTCGCATCACACGCCTTATTGAACCAATTGCAGCAGATGAGGATGCAGAATACTGCCAAGTGGTAACTATTCAATTGGACGAATTAACTCCAGTGGTGGCGTACCCACATCTTCCTTCTAATACACATTACATGAAAGATATTGTGAAAGAAGAACGTATTCAAATTGACCAAGTTATCATCGGTTCCTGTACGAATGGTCGCTTTGAGGACTTACAAATGTGCGCAGAAATCTTTAAAGGCCGTAAGGTGGCGGACTTCGTGCGTTGCATCGTCATCCCAGGATCTCAAGATGTATATAACCAAGCTGTGAAAGCAGGCTTAATGGACATCTTTATTGAAGCAGGCTGTGCGGTAAGCACACCAACTTGTGGTCCTTGCTTAGGTGGTTACATGGGAATTATGGCAGAGGGAGAGCGCACCGTTTCTACTACAAACCGTAACTTCCGTGGCCGTATGGGACACGTAGACAGTGAAGTATATTTGGCAAGCCCATATGTGGCGGCAGCAAGTGCAGTAGCAGGGTGTTTAGCAAGCCCTGAGGAGGTATAATATGGCAGACTTTCAAGGAACGATTTGGCGCTACGGCGACAATGTAGATACAGACGTAATTATTCCAGCGCGCTATTTGGCGATTGCGGATATGGCAGAATTGGCGGAACATGCCATGGAAGATATTGATACTACCTTTGCACCGAATGTGAAAGCTGGTGAAATTATGGTAGCTGGCAAAAACTTTGGCTGTGGTTCCTCTCGTGAACATGCGCCAGCGGTGATTAAAGAGAAAGGCATTTCTTGCATCGTTGCAGATAGCTTTGCCCGCATTTTCTTCCGCAATGCTATCAACATCGGTTTGCCAGTCATCGAAATTGGCGAGGCTGTGGAGCGCATTCAAGAAGGTCATGAAATCGCTGTAGAAATGGCTACAGGTGTTGTCCATAATGTGACTACTGGGGAAAGCTACCAGGGAACGGCACTACCTCAATTTGTGCAAAACATTGCCAAAGCAGGTGGACTAGTGAACTTTGCGAAAACAAGACAAGACTAATAGGAATGATAGAATTAATAGGAGACCCTAGGTTATGCTATTATTGATTAGCCTAGTGGTATTCCCTATAGTATGTATGCTAGATAGATAAAATATTTTAGTGTAGTGTAGAGACTTTCAAAAGAGGATTACTATGAGTGAAAAACAAATTGTCCTAATTGCTGGCGACGGCATTGGAGAAGAAATAACAAATTCCGCCCGTGCTGTGGTGGACGCAGCCTTTGCTAAAGCGGGTGTGACAGCCAACTGGATTGAGAAAAAAGCGGGTGGTGCCGCTATCGATGCTTTCGGTGAACCATTGCCACAAGACACGATCGATGCATGCCAAGCGGCAGATGCTGTATTGTTAGGTGCTGTAGGCGGTCCTAAATGGGATGATGTAGATCCATCTATCCGTCCTGAAAAAGCTATCCTTGGCTTGCGTAAAGCATTGGGCTTGTTCTGCAACTTACGCCCAGTGAAAATCTATCCAGCATTGCGTGAGTTCTCTCCGTTGAAACCAGAACTAGTAGAAAATGTTGACTTCGTTATCGTTCGAGAATTAACTGGTGGTATCTACTTTGGGGAACGTGAAGAAGCTCAAGGAGAAGGCCCGAACGAATTTGCTTGGGACAAAGAAACCTATGCTCGGTATGAAGTAGAACGTATCATGGATGTAGCTGTAGAAACAGCACGTAAACGTTCCGGCAAAGTGGTGAGCGTAGATAAAGCCAACGTATTGGCATCTTCTCGTTTATGGCGTAAAATTGCGAAAGAAAAAGCAGAAGCTAACCCAGATATTTTCATGGATTACTACTATGTAGATAATACAGCTATGCAACTGGTGACGAATCCAGGTCAATTTGATGTGCTAGTGACAACTAATTTATTTGGAGATATTCTGAGTGATGAAGGTGCTGTTATCTCTGGTTCTCTTGGTTTGTTGCCATCTGCCTCCATTGGTACAGGCACTTCCTTGTATGAACCAATTCATGGTTCGGCACCAGACATTGCAGGACAAGGGATTGCTAACCCATTAGGTACGATCTTGTCTGCTGCGATGATGTGTCGTTACTCCTTGGACTTGCCAGCAGTGGCGGACTCCATCGAACAAGCAGTAACAGCTGTCCTTGATGCGGGCTATCGTACAGGTGATATGTACCGTGAAGGGTTCACAAAAGTGAATACCCAAGGCATGACTGACGCTGTGATAGCACACTTGGGCTAAGCTTCAGCAGTATATAAGATATAAAAATGCGGCACACTACTCCACAAACTGATACTATAGTTAGCTTTGCTCCAGAGTATGCCGCATTTTTTTACATATGTTATTGTTTGATACCGCTAGCATAGCCTAATGAGGTTTTATTGGAGCTCTAGGAAGAAGATTAGGCTATGCATACATATGTTATACATAATTTTCTTGTGATAGTATGAAAGAAAATATTATATATGTTCTTCTATCCAAGAGTCATGATAGGCGATGGCTTTTTGTAAGTCTACGCAATGTGTCTTATTGTGCTTTGGCAGGGTGTTAGTTATGGATTTTGTATAAAATCGTAGTGCTTTATCATAAATTGTATCTTTCATTGCATTAATGGCGTAATATTCTTTTTGTAACAAGTCACCATATTTTCTCTCAGAAGAGATAGTAGATGATAGCAAGTCATTGATAGAAATTTCAGAGATTTGAGAACTAGGCACAGGAATTATTTTTCCGATAATGATATTGCAAAGATGAACGTGTTTATTATTTATAACTTTTATACTGATACGTCTTTTTTCAATGTTGGATTTTTTTGCTTTAGCAATTTGTAGTGCATTAGAATCTAATGTACTTGGAAATTTAGCTGGTGAAGAAAGGGGCGCAAAAAATAGCCTATCGTGGATGGTAAGGACTATGCCTACATAGGGGCGAGTTCGTTTATCTCTGGTTGAAATTCTAACATCAGGATCAATGATTTGTAATGATTCCATATATGTTTCATTGATTTTATAAAAGCTTAAGTTTGGTTGCGTATTCATAGAAAGCTCCTATAGTCCCTAAAAAGAAAAGCCGAGATACATCCCGGCTTACATTGCAAATAAAGTATATCCATGGTGGGGTGCACCATCCTTATGGGCCTCTCTTTAAAAATGATAACTCATTTTATGGTGGGGTGCACCAACAGTAAAGTTCCTCGCTTTCAGAATGATAACACATTCTATGGTGGGGAGCACCAACGATAAAGTTCCTCGCTTTTAGATATACATTTATGAGTCAATCCTATCACAGCCATATAAGAATGTCAACTTGCATTGAAATTTTGGAGGATATTAATAGGAATATATATACCAGTTAAGGTTTCATGTACTTTTGTGTATAATAGAGTACATATGTCAGTGTTGGAAGCGGAAAATAGGAGGGTTTACTATGGCAGATGAACGAGTTACGGATCTAGACCTTGCACATGTGGTGCTTGGGTATACGGGAGTTCCAGGTGCCTATGCCTATGAAGTGTTGCAGAATGTACTTTCAAAATATATAGAAAAGGGCGGCTCCGTGGAGGGGCAACGGATTGAGCGTTGTCAAAGTCATCGTGAGCTCGTACAGGCTGTCCACGAAGGGCGCATCGATTATGCCATATTGCCCATTGAAAACTCCATCGTCGGGGAAGTGCGGGACAGCACGGACTTAATTAAGGATAAAAATATTCATATTGTAGGAGAAGTGCGCCATCGTATTAGCCATAGTTTATTGGGCGTGCAAGGTGCTAGCCTAGATGCGATTCAAGAGGTGTACTCTCACGAGCAAGCCCTCATGCAGTGTTCACAATTTTTGGCCACCCATAGCTCTTGGCACTTGGGTCCTATGAGTAATACCGCCGTGAGCGCTAAGTTTGTCAGTGATACTGGAGATGTAACAAAAGCTTGCATCGCTAATGCATCTGCTAAAGAATTATACAGCCTCACACTGTTGGCGCCAGATATTGCAAACTTTCAGGAAAACTTTACACGATTCTTTATTATTACTCATAAGGACGTAGTAATCCGTGATGCCCATAAACTGAGTATTATTGTACAAACTCCGAATACGCCAGGGGCACTGGTGAAAGTCCTACGAGTGTTCGAAGACCACCAACTGAACATGGTTAACATCAAATCACGCCCATGTATGCATACACCGTGGGAGTATTTCTTTTACATTGACATCGAAGGAGAAGGTCGTGAAACAGAAGTAGAACAAGCTTTAAGTGAAGTGCGAGAACTGTCCAATTATTTGCAGGTCTTAGGGCATTATAAAATCTATGATGTACTGTAGTTTAAAAGTTTGATGAAGTTTTGTGACATCCCTTGCTCAAGGAAATAGAGATATGATACTATATTTCTATGTGATATATAGAAATATGTAGATATATATGAATTGTGAAAATTGAGCAAGGAGACATAGTATGAAACGAAGCATTATTTCTTTTTTAGTAGGCGCTATTGTAACTGCGTGTGCCATGGGTTGGTTCTGGTATCAAGACCGTGAACAGTATACACGTGCGATTCCAGCTGTGAAAGGAGCTATCCAAGTAGCACCGGTGGTAACTGGAACACCAGCAGGAGCGACAAATGGAGCTGCGCCACAACAAGCAGGGGCGGTAGCACCACAAGCTACACAGCAACAAGTACAAATCACACAGGAAAAAGCAATGGAAATCTTTAAAACGGCATACCCAGACTATCGCATTGAAAAAGTGAAGTTCGATACAGACAATGGTCGTCCGCACTACGAAATAGATGGAGAAACATTAACACGTGAAGTAGAAATTAAAATTGACGCTGTTACTGGTGAAGTTTTCCAAGTTAAAGAAGGGCATTAATATACCATAACGGTTTCATGAAGAAAGAGAGGGGCTGTAACAGATACGTACAAAAGTACATAGTGTTACAGTTTCTTTTTGTATGTAAATAAGAATATTAGAATATTTTAAAAGGCAACTACTTGTGGATCTAAGAAATAGTATATATAATACTAAAAAATA